>JAHRVC010000068.1 GCA_019090885.1 Marinosulfonomonas sp. | reverse complement strand
GGGGCAATGGCGCGAAAGAAAAGGCTTTTCTTAGTTGTCAGCCTCTATCTGACGGGCAATCTCGCTGGCCCAGTCACCTATAATGGGCAGGAAATCAATTTTTGAAAGCATCAGCACAACCACCGATACAAGGATCGTCGCGCCGATGACGGTGCCCAACCCAAAAGCCAGCCCGCGAACGAACTGGAACATTAGCAGCCGAAATAGCGAATTGTGCACACGCATAAATCGATGCGAGTTCAGTTTGTGTAGCTCTTCACGGAGCGCGGCGATCTCGGTCTTAGTGTCTTCCATGCGGGAAAAAAGGCCTTTTTCCTAAAGAACGTCAAGGTTCGACCCCAAAAATTAACCAGTCTGGTAAGGTTAGATTAGGCTAGCTAATGCACCTTAACTGTTTCTAATTTGAAGACACACCGTTTAGGGTCCCTTATTTTCTTGCCTAACGAAAGGTTTACGTTAGGTATCGCAGTGGGTGGAAAAGCGCACGTGAGTTTGTTTGTGCAGAGTTTCCGGGGGTATGTGATGATTGTTTTTGTAACTATAGCGTCATGGCTTTTGCTAGGCTTCGCTCTTAACTGGATCGGAGTTTTTGACGGAGACGGAGATGAGCTAACCTCATCTGCAGCTAACACAGGGGCGGCGGTCGCAAGGTTGCGGTCGCCGCAACTGGCCAAAAGAACTTTCGCCTTTATCGGCGGAATTACTGATGAAGATGACGACAAAGTATCGCAAATGGGTGCGGGCAATAGTGTGAATGGTGATCCGGCGCGGTTGGAAGAAAACGCATCGGAAAGTAACGGAGAAGACACAATTATGTATACGAGTGCAGAGCAAAGTAACGTAAACGCCGCTCAATTTGACGAGTCGATGACCGGGTCTATTCTGGAAAAACTCAACGCTGACCCATCCGAAGAATTTCTGGATCAGGAAGAAGAATTTTCGCCGGAAATGGAAATTTTTGGTGCCAGCCAATTGGTGACGGCAGGCGAACCGGCTGAATTTTCATCCTATGATGATGAAGACGAAACAATCGTCTTTGCTTACGATCCGATCCAAACGCCTGATCCAAAAATTGAACTGATCGCGGGCGAAAAGGTCGGTGATAAGGTTTTGTTGATGAATGGTGAGCCGGTTGCGCAGTTCTCGGATGCGTCTTCGCTAAGGTTGTCGGAAATCAATGTAATTGAAATTGCGCTGGCTGCTTAGGCGTTTGTTTTCGGCGGGGTTGAATTGGGGCAAGTGCGCCCGGCCCTGACTGCAGCTAGGCCAATCTAACAACGTTTGTCTTCAACTTTTCGACAAAGCCCACCTAGTAACCAGTAATTTTGTTATTCCCAAAGGTTCCTGCGCCCACCCAATCAATTCTTGCAGGAAGACCGGGTTGTTAATCTTGAATTGGAGAGACTTCATATGATGTTCCTGATGTGTTCTGTGTTATCGATTGCTTTGATTTTCACGAGTCTAAGGCAGCACAATGTTCATGGCGGTAATCTTGTTAGGCTTGTTGCCGTTGGCGATACTTCCCGATTTTCTGGCGTCTGACCCGACGCAGGGTGATGATGACGAAAACCTTAAGGAAGGCCCGGACCAGTCGGCTGACAATATTCTAGACCCGATTACCGAAAATGATGTTCCGCAGCCCGAAGACGAAAATGTCGATCCCGAAACCATCCTTGCTCCTGTAATAGAGGATGATCTACCGTCACCTGATGATGAAGTCGTGGGTGATATTTTGCTGCCTGTCGATGAAATTGAATCCGACGCAGACACGATTTTTATCAACGTTGAAGAATTTCACGGGTCCGGCTATGCCGAAGTCGAAGATTTTGATCCGGGAACTGACATTCTACATGTCCTGATTGACCCAGACATAATTGAGGATGAATTGGACGTAGCCGTAATTACCAGCGAAAATGGTGAGGACGCGGATGTCTATGTCGAAGACTATTTGATCGCCGTGTTAAAAGGCGCTGCCGATGCAACCGAGAATGATGTGTTCGCAGAGATTGGGACAATCAGCTGAATTGTCCGGGCCAAAGCGCTGGCGTTTGCGCATAGGCTATATAAAGCGGATGTTTCGGATGTCCGGCTTTGGATAAACCCAGATGGAACAGATCCCGCCCTGACGCCCGAAGCATTTTTTCAACCTGCGGGCCCCGGTTCAGGTGCTCCCCATTAGTTCCCCAAGCGCAAATAACCTGATCGGCCCAATTGCAGGCTTCCAGAATTGCCCTGTCGTTATCCGGGCCAACAGGATCATCCGCACGTCGCATTTGCCGTGGGTCGGTGTCTCGCCATGCAAAAATATTGGTGACCCGGAATGCCCCAAACCCCAGACTGCGCCCGCGCCGCTCGCAACGCTCGACCGTTGGGTCATTCTGAACCTCGGTTGCCGTCGACGGATTTAGCATGATGAAAGCAACTTTCGCGCCATCCGACCAGCGTCGCGTAAGGCTGTAGCGATACTTTTCGCAGTCCGAATAAACTGCAACGCTGGCTGCGTCGCCTTTTTGATGTTTGCGTGTAATCATTGGCTCAGCTTGTGCAACGCTGTGTGATAATCTGCAAGGCGGCCTTAAGTGTTGATAATCCGCTTTGGATGCAACTCGCCCGACCGATAAATGCCGATGCCAACGGCGCTTCCCTGATAACTGGCCCAGGCCTCGTCGCCATACTGGGCGTTAGATGCAAGAACTTGCGCCGGGTTGCCATTTCGCAGACGTGCGGCGGACTCGGCTGTGCAGGGCAGTTCAGGCAAATCGCCAAGCGCCAGTTCTAGGGGCTGCAAGAATGCGTCGATCTCTGCGGTTTTTGCCAAGGCTTCAATTTGATCAAGGGTCACTGAGTCGTCCACATCAAATGGCCCGGACCAAAGGCGGCGCAGGTGTAAAACGTGGCCATAACAGCCCAGAGCCTCGCCCAAATCGCGGGCAATCGCGCGCACGTAGCCACCCTTGCCGCAAACCATTTCCAACTCAATCGTATTGTCGTCGACATAGCCTTGATAGCTCAGCGCTTCGACGAACAATGGACGCGCTGCGATTTCTACGTCTTCGCCGGCGCGCGCCAGTTTATAGGCCCGCACGCCGTCGATCTTTACGGCAGAGAACTTTGGCGGGGTTTGCTGAATATCGCCAACAAACGGCGCAAGTGCCGCTTGGATTTCATCGTCACTTGGGCGCAGGTCGCTTGATGCAATAACTTCGCCTTCGGTGTCGTCGGTGTTGGTGGCCTGACCCAGCCGAACGTAAAACTGATAGGCCTTCATCGCGTCCGTTATATAGGGCACGGTTTTTGTGGCCTCGCCCAAGGCGATGGCCAAAACGCCAGTTGCCGCCGGATCCAGCGTTCCCGCGTGTCCGGCTTTTTTGGCGTCGAATGCCCATTTTACTTTATTCACAACCGCCGAAGATGTGATCCCAACCGGCTTGTCGATGATCAGCCAGCCCGAGATATCGCGGCCCTTTTTACGACGCGCCATCAGTCTTCGGTATCTCTGCGAACGTCGTCTTGTTCAAAAAGCCGTTTCGTTGCGTCCATCCGGTCAAATGTCTCATCAATTTCGAAACGGATTTCCGGCGAATGTTTCAAAGCGACTGCCTTGGACACTGCGCGGCGAATTTCGTAGCGGTTTCGGCGCAACGCTTCGAGCGCCAGCTCTTTTCCCTCGCCGCCAAGGGGCAGGATGTGGGCAGTCGCGATGCGCAAATCAGCCGAGGCGCGGACTTCGCCGACGGTAATTGACATGCGGTTCAAGTCGGGATCATGAATTTCGCCCCGTAACAACACCTGTGACAATGCCCGGCGGATCAATTCGCCAACGCGCAATTGTCGCTGCGACGGGCCGGAAGCTGAATGAAGATGATTTTTTGCCATGGCGTCGAATAATCCTGAATTCGCGCCGTTGCAACCGGGGCTTTGCCTTGTGCCTGCCAACCAGCTAAACCGGGCCGGAAATAAGGAGAGATCGATGACCGAAAAAACCGCGATAGTCGTCACCGGTGGGTCCGGACGCATGGGCCAGATGCTGATTCGCACGGTTTTGGCGTCTGACAAGGCGCGCCTTGTGGGCGTGGTTGAGCAGTCGGGCCACGACTGGGTCGGGCAGGATATCGGGCGTGCTATGGGTGGCACCGACATCGGTTTGAAGGTGACGGATGATCCGCAGGCGGCATTTGCAAAATGTCAGGCGATCCTTGATTTTACGGCCCCCGCGGCGACAGTTGGTTTCGCCCAACTTGCGGCAAAAGTGGGTGCGGTGCACGTGATTGGAACGACGGGGCTGTCAAACGATGACATTGCAAAACTAGACGCCGCTGCACGCCATGCGGTGATCGTGCGGGCCGGGAACATGAGCCTTGGTGTCAATCTGTTAACCAAACTGACCAGCATGGTTTCCGCAGCGCTTGACGAAGATTTCGACATTGAGATCATCGAGGCCCATCACAATCAAAAGGTCGACGCACCATCTGGCACGGCGCTGATGTTGGGGCAGGCGGCTGCCCAAGGGCGCGGTGTTGATCTGGATGCGGTTTCTGATCGTGGGCGCGACGGTATTACCGGGGCTCGCAATCGTGGAGATATCGGTTTTTCAGCGATCCGTGGTGGCGATATTGTTGGCGAACACGATGTGATATTCGCTGGTGCGGGTGAGCGCATAGTTTTGCGCCATATAGCGACCGACCGCAGCCTGTTTGCAAAAGGCGCTTTGCGCGCTGCGATTTGGGGGCAGGGTAAAAATCCCGGCGCCTACGATATGTTTGACGTGCTGGGTCTTTAACGCCTTAAAAGTCGATCGCGATACCGTTCTTTTCCCAATCGCCATAGCGAACCGGTTCAGGCCCGTCCCGGCCACCGGATTCAGGGGCTGGTTTTTCCTGCGTTGCGCTTTTGCGCCGGGCCTCGGCCTCGGCTAATGCGCGTTTGGCGGCAGGCGGGATATCGGTTTTATCTTTGTTCATTTTTATTGGGCACGCTTGTTCAGATCAGGCGTGTGATATAGGGCGGCGGGAATGCATTCAAGAGACGGGAACTAAATGGACAGCTTGGGACTTGCACCACGTTTGGCGGCGGCGCGATTGGTGGATGAGGTGACAATCGAAGGGCACCTGCTATCAGAGAGCTTGCCAAAGGCATTGGAAAAACTGACGCCCGAAGATCGCGCAAGGGCTGGGCGGTTGGCGCATTCCTGCTTGCGTTGGATGGATCGTTCCGACCGTATCCTTGGCCCGCACCTGCGAAAACGTCCACCGCCAGAGGTTCTGAACGTCCTGCGTCTGGGCGTGGTTGAGATATGTCAGGATAAATCTGCGCCGCATGGGGTTGTGAATTCAGCAGTCGAGATTGTGCAGCGCCAGCCCAAAGGCAAGTCGTTCAAGGGGCTGGTGAATGCAGTTTTGCGCAATGTAGCCAAGGACGGCATCGATAAATGGTCAAAACTGCCGCCACCGCAATTGCCAAAATGGCTGCGAAAACCGCTGATCGGCGATTTTGGGAAGGCCACGATTGCTGCGATTGAGCTGGCCCACTCAAACGGTGCGCCGCTTGATCTCACACCGAAATCTGATCCGGATGCTCTGGCGACAGCATTGGGTGGTGTCGTTCTGCCGACCGGATCGGTTCGGATCGACAAGAACGTGCAGGTCACGTCATTGCCCGGATACGAGGCTGGCGATTGGTGGGTGCAGGATGCCGCCGCCGCCTTGCCGGCGAAACTGCTGGCGGTGCAAAACGGCGAGCGCGTGCTTGACCTGTGCGCAGCGCCCGGCGGTAAGACCATGCAATTGGCCGCAGCGGGTGCCGCGGTTACGGCGCTTGATATATCCGCAAACCGGATGAAGCGCGTGCAGGAAAATCTGGATCGCACAGGCCTGTCTGCGGAACTGGTCGTGGCCGATGTATTCAAATATCAGGCCGCGCCGTTTGACGCGATCCTGCTGGATGCGCCCTGTTCGGCCACGGGCACAATCCGCCGCCACCCTGATCTGCCATATGCCAAAAACAGTGACGGATTTCAGGCGCTCTTTGGGATGCAGGAAAAGATGCTGGATCATGCATTATCGCTGCTTGCGCCGGGCGGGCGGCTGGTTTTTTGCACCTGTAGCTTGCTAATCGACGAGGGTGATGAGCAGATCAAAGATGTGCTTGAGCGTCATCCGGGCCTACGCGTGATGAAAGAAAACCTGTCGCTGCCGGGTGTTCCGAACGACTGGGGCAATGAATTTGGTATCCGCACGCGGCCCGATTTCTGGCCAGAGCTGGGCGGGATGGACGGATTTTTCATGACAATTCTGCAAAAGCCCGCCGGTTAAGAAATTTGGTCAATGACAGAATCGCGTGCTGTCGGTATTGTGGCCTGAAAAGAGGGTCCGCAAAGGATCCGGCTCAGAGTCGAGGCAGGGCCATTGAATAATTTGGACTATTGGTCGGCGCGCGGGATGCGCTGGATGAATCGTTGGCATGCGTTGCGCTCGGCTCGTGCACGTCCGGCGACCGGATTCGTGTCGCAGCCCGAACCGCGCACGATCGGGTCGTTTGCTAAGGGACGCCAGCTAAGTGCCGGAAATTTCCTGTTTGCCGGAACGCTGGTGGTAGAGCCGGATAAATCAATCTGGCAATTACCCGACATCGATCCGCAGTTCGAAGAAGAAATTCAGGGCTTTATGTGGTTGGATGATCTGGCCGCCACGGGCGATATGGCAGCGCGAGAGCGGGCGCAAAACTGGCTGACAGAATGGATTGAGCGTTATGGGCGCGGTCACGGCGCGGGCTGGACGCCGGACCTGACGGGGCGTCGCTTGGTGCGATGGATCAACCACGCGATACTTCTGCTCAATGGCCAGCCGCGTGATATGTCGCTGGCGTATTATTCGTCCCTTGCACAACAAACGATCTTTTTGTCCAAGCGCTGGCAGGCTGCATCAGCAGGATTGCCAAGGTTCGAAGCCTTGACCGGCTTGATTTATGCAGGACTCGCCCTGACTGGAATGGACGCTTATGTCGACCCTGCCATAAAGGCATTGGCGCGGGAATGTCGTGAACAGATCGACGCCGAGGGTGGCATACCAACCCGCAACCCCGAGGAATTGCTGGAAGTCTTTACCTTGCTAAATTGGGCCGCCACTGCCCTTGCAGAAGCAGGGAAACTGGCTGGGCCGGATCACCTGCAAGCAATTGGCCGGATTGCCCCGACTTTACGGATGCTTCGCCACAGCGATGGCGGCCTTGCCCGTTTCCACGGTGGGGGCCGTGGCACCGAGGGTCGGCTGGATCATGCTTTGGCAACTTCTGGCGTCAAATCTGTGACAACCGACGGCCTGTCGATGGGATACGCGCGCCTGCAGGGGGGGCGAACCAGCGTCATTCTGGATGCAGCAAAGCCGCCTGTTGGGGTGTCATCCTACAACGCGCATGCTTCTACGCTGGCGTTTGAACTTACGTCGGGCCGACGACCGCTGATTGTAAGTTGCGGCTCAGGCACCAGTTTTGGCAGCGATTGGTTTCGCGCAGGGCGTGCCACGGCCTCGCACTCCACGCTGGCGATTGACGGATTTTCATCTGCCCGGCTGGGGCGCAAAGGCCTTATTGGCGGGCATGAACGCGAACTGCTGGGTGAGGCGCCGACTAATGTCCGGGTTCAAAGTCTGGCTGACGAAGGTTCGCACGGAATTGTCGTTGGCCATGACGGGTATCTGCCAACGCACGGGTTGACCCATATTCGCCAAATCGAGCTGGCCGCCAATGGTCGTGCAATCGCTGGCGAAGACACCTTGGCCGCGATTGAGACATCCGACGAGCGCCTGTTTGACAAAGCACAGGACCGTCTGCACCTGCAGGGTATTCCGTTCAAAATCAGGTTCCATTTGCATCCGGACGTTGATGCTGATCTGGACATGGGTGGAACTGCAATCTCGATGGCTCTGAAAAGCGGCGAAATTTGGGTTCTTCGTCATGATGGGGCTGCCAAGCTAAGCCTTGAGCCAAGTGTATTTCTTGAAAAAGGTCGGCTGAAAGTGCGTGCGACGAAACAGGTGGTTCTATCTGCCTCGGCGTTGGAGTATGCGACGCGCATACGCTGGACATTGGCCAAAGCGCGCGAAACGCCCGATACCGTCCGCGATCTGGTGCGCGAGGGAAATGTCTGAATAAGCTGACTTGTTTCTTGGGGGAAACGCATGACTGAACTTGTGGCCGCGCGTCGCGCATTATTATCCGTATCCGATAAATCCGGCCTGCTAGAGCTGGCCAAGGGGCTGGTCGCGCATGGCATCGAATTACTGTCGACCGGCGGCACGTCAAAACAATTGCGAGACGCCGGGTTCGCGGTCCGCGATGTGTCGGACGTGACCGGGTTTCCCGAGATGATGGACGGTAGGGTAAAAACACTGCATCCGGGCGTGCATGGCGGATTGCTGGCGTTGCGCGACAATGCCGACCACGTCGAGGCGATGAAAACGCACGGTATTGATCCGATCGATATTCTGATTGTTAACCTTTATCCCTTTGAGGAAACCGTCGCCAAAGGCGCTGACTATGACACCTGTATCGAAAACATCGATATTGGTGGGCCTGCGATGATCCGCGCTGCTGCAAAGAACCATGGCTTTGTGAATGTCGTTGTCGATGTGGCCGATTATGACGCGCTGCTTGTTCAATTGGCCGACAACGACGGACGAACAAGTTTGGAATTTCGCCAGCAGTTGGCGCAGACCGCTTATGCCAGAACGGCCGCTTATGATGCAGCTGTTTCCAACTGGATGGCTGAAGCGATTGGTCAGGATGTGCCCCGTCGCCGGGCGTTTGCCGGCGAACTATCGCAAGAGCTGCGCTACGGCGAAAACCCGCATCAGTCAGCTGCGTTTTACACCGATGGTTCGGATCGTCCCGGCGTGGCGACAGCCAAACAGTTGCAGGGCAAGGCGCTGTCTTACAATAATATCAACGACACCGACGCCGCGTTTGAAATGGTGGCAGAGTTTGATCCGGCGAATGGCCCGGCCTGCGTGATCGTCAAACATGCTAACCCTTGTGGGGTGGCAACTGGCGACAGTCTGGCAGCAGCCTATCAACGTGCCTTTGATTGTGACCGCACCAGTGCTTTTGGTGGGATTATTGCACTTAACCAGCCGCTGGACGGCGCGACGGCGCGTGAGATCGTGCAAATATTCACCGAGGTCGTGATCGCGCCAAGCGCTGATGATGAGGCGATTGCGGTGTTCTCGGCCAAGAAGAACCTTCGGTTGCTGACGACCGGAAGCCTACCTGATCCGCTTGTTGCAGGGCGTGTTGCCAAACAAGTGTCCGGTGGCATGCTGGTGCAAGACAAAGATACCGGCCACATATCGGAAAGTGACCTGAAAGTGGTGACAAAACGGGCACCAACTGCGCAGGAAATGACCGATTTGCTATTTGCATGGACCGTTGCCAAGCACGTGAAATCTAACGCTATAATCTATGCCAAAGACGGCGCGACCGTCGGTGTTGGGGCCGGTCAGATGAGCCGAGTAGATTCCACCCGAATTGCGGCGCGCAAGGCCGAAGAAATGGCCCAAGCCCTGGGGCTGGACAGCACGATGGCGCAGGGAGCGGTTGTTGCGTCGGATGCGTTCTTTCCGTTTTCGGATGGTTTGCTGACAGCAGCAGAGGCCGGCGCGAGTGCCGTTATCCAACCGGGCGGCTCAATGCGTGACGCCGAGGTTATTGCCGCAGCCGATGAAGCAGGGCTGGCAATGGTCTTTACTGGCATGCGCCATTTCCGGCATTAACAGGCAATGATGTCAAAGAGGATGATCTGGACCGGGGTTGCGGTTTTCTTGCTGGATCAGGCAAGTAAGTATCTGGTTGTTCAGGTGCTGGACCTGAAGACAGTTGGCAGCCTTGATATTGCGCCACCTTATCTGACGTTGCGAATGGCTTGGAATCGGGGCGTGAATTTCGGGCTGTTTTCAAACGATACAGATATCATGCGGTGGGTTTTGATCGCCGCGGCTATTCTGATTTCTGGATGGGTTGTGATCTGGATCAGCCGGGAAAGCTCTGGCGTGTTGGCCAAGGTGGCGGCAGGCTTGCTGGTTGGCGGTGCTTTGGGAAACGTGGCCGACCGGCTGATCTATGGGGCGGTTGCGGACTTTTTGAACATGTCTTGCTGCGGAATTAACAATCCATATGCATTCAATGTGGCTGATATCGCGGTCTTCGCGGGAGCAATTGGGCTGATCTTGTTTTCTGGAAACAAAAAGTCGACGTGACGGCCCGGAATTGATCCGCTACAAACGGCAAAAGCGTGGAGTGGCTGTAATGCGGGAATTGATTTTCAAAGGCGGTTTGGCCCTTTTGGCTGTGCTTTTGCTGACGGCTTGTGGCAACAAGGATCGGCCACTTTTGCTGGCCGGGCAAAAGGTTGACAGCCCCGATGAATTTCTGGTGCTGCCCAGCAAATCACTTGAGACACCCAAAACCTACACAGATCTGCCGACGCCGACGCCCGGTGCTGGCAATCTGACCGACCCCACGCCGCATGCCGATGCCAGTGTCGCACTGGGCGGTCGGGCCGTAACAGGAAATGGCGCCGCTGATGGCGCTATTGTGAATTTTGCATCCCGCTACGGCGTTCAGGCCGATATCCGACAGGTCTTGTCGGCAGAAGATGACAAGCGCCGGCGCACGAGGGGCGGTATTCTGACGCGTTTCAAGTTGGTCGGAAACAGATATTTCCTGATCTACACTGACGATATTCTGGATCAACACGCAGAACTGCGACGCTTACGTCGGCTGGGTGTTGTAACCCCGACTGCGCCATCCAAATAGACCTGACAACAAATCACATTTTGAAGAGCCGCTTGATGTGTCCGCAAACGCAGTTATCTAGACAGTCTAACAACTTACTGGATTTTTCATGCGCCGCTTGATTACCTTGCTTATTTTCTTACCCGTCCTGACCTTGCCCGCCCGCGCAGCCGAGATCACTTCGTTCAGCCTAAAAAACGGAATGGACGTTGTCGTGCTTGAAGATCACCGGGCACCGGTCGTGTCGCACATGGTATGGTATCGCGTTGGTGCTGCCGACGAACCGGCAGGAAAATCCGGCATTGCGCATTTTCTGGAACATCTGTTGTTCAAGGGAACCGACGATATGGACGCGGGCGAGTTTTCCGCCACCGTTGCGCGTAATGGCGGTTCTGACAATGCGTTCACCAGTTGGGACTACACCGCGTATTTTCAGCGTATCGCCGCAGACCGTCTGGATCTGATGATGCGGATGGAAGCAGACCGGATGCGCGATTTGCAAATGACCGAGGATGACGTCCGCACCGAACGCGATGTGGTTTTGGAAGAACGCGGCCAGCGTGTGGACAGCGATCCGGGGTCATTATTTTCCGAGCAAATGCGTGCAGCGCAATATCTTAATCATCCATACAGTATTCCGATCATTGGCTGGCGTCACGAAATGGAGCAGCTTAGCCGTGACGATGCGTTTTCCTTTTATCAACGGTATTACGCGCCCAATAATGCCATCCTGATCGTCGCCGGTGATGTCTATCCAGATGACGTGCGCCGTCTTGCGGTTAAGCATTATGGCCCACTACTGCCCACCCCGGACCTGCCGGATCGTATGCGCCCGCAAGAGCCACCGCAGCTATCTGAACGGCGTTTGTCGTATTCGGACCCAAGGGTTGCCCAACCTTATATCACCCGCAGTTATCTTGCACCGGAACGCGATAGCGGCGATCAAGCCGAGGCCGCAAAACTGGAAATGTTGGCCGCTCTGCTGGGTGGTTCGGGGGCAACATCGGTTCTGGGGCAAAAGCTGCAATTTGGATCAAAGCAGGCGATCTATACGACTGCGTTTTACGGCGGTACATCGCTGGATGATACGACGTTTGGACTGGTTATGGTCCCGACACCGGATGTCAGCCTTGCAGATGCAGAGGCCGCTTTGGATCAGGCAATCGCCGAGTTCATGGACGAAGGTGTGGACAGCGAGCAGTTCGCGCGGATCAAAATGCAACTACGGGCGTCCCGGATATATGGCGAAGACAATATAGAATCGCTGGCCCGTCGTTATGGGGCCGCACTTACCTCTGGGCTGACGATTGCTGATATTGAGGCTTGGCCGGATATCCTGCAGTCCGTCAGCGAACAGGACGTCATGGACGCAGCCAAAGCGATATTTGATCGCAGCAAAGCCGTTACCGGCTGGGTCATGCCGCCCAAGGTTAAGGACGCAGCGCAATGAACCGTTTTTTCGCAGTTGTATTTCTGATCGTTGCATCCACCGCGCCGCTTCATGCGGCTGTTGAGGTGCAGGAAGTCACCTCGCCCGGCGGCATCAAGGCATGGTTGGTCGAGGAACATTCGATCCCGTTTGTGGCACTTGAATTACGTTTCCGCGGTGGCTCGGCACTGGATGCTCCGGGAAAGCGCGGGGCAATCAACCTGATGACCGGATTGTTGGAAGAAGGGGCTGCCGGGCTGAATGCGCAGGAGTTTTCGCAAGCGCGAGAAGAATTGGCGACAAGTTTTAGCTATCGTGTCCACGATGACACCCTGTCAATTTCAGCGCGTTTCCTGACTGAAAATCGTGCAGCAGCGGTCGATCTGTTGCGCACGTCAATCATGTCGCCGACTTTCACTCAGACAGCAATTGATCGTGTGCGCGGGCAGGTCCTGTCTGGCATACGTGGCGACCTGACCGACCCAAGTTCCATTGCCGGGAAAAATTTTGACGCGATGGTTTGGGGCGATCATCCCTATGGCAGTGATCGCAGCGGCACCGAGGCCAGCGTCAACGGTCTGACCCGTGACGACATTCTGGATGCCTATGACCGGGTGTTTGGGCTGGATCGGATCTATGTCTCGGCAGTTGGCGACATTTCTGCTGACGAGCTTGGTGCCTTGATGGATGTCTTGCTGGGCGACCTGCCAGAAAGCGGTGCGCCATCGGTGGCCCGGGCGGCGTATAAGTTGACAGGCGGCGTCACAGTCATTCCTTTTGACACGCCGCAATCGGTTGCTTTGTTCGGGCACAAGGGCATCACCCGTGATGACCCGGATTTCATGCCAGCCTATATCCTGAACGAAGTTTTTGGCGGCGGTGGTTTTGAGTCCCGGTTGATGCAGGAAGTTCGCGAAAAGCGTGGCCTGACCTATGGAATTGGAACCTATCTGGCGCCGATGGAATATGGCGAGTTGATCCTTGGGCAGGTCCGATCCGACAATTCCCGGATGGCCGAAAGCATTGACGTTATTCGTGCCGAGTGGGCCAAGATCGCCAGCACCGGTCTGACCGCCAAAGAGCTTGAGGATGCCAAGACCTTTCTGACCGGGGCCTATGCCTTGCGGTTTGACGGAAACGCACCGATTGCGCGGATCATGGTGGGCATGCAAATGACCGGACTGCCCGTTGATTATTTGCGCACGCGGAACGATCAGGTGAATGCGGTTACTTTGGAACAGATTAACCGGGTTGCCGCCCGAATTTACCAACCCGAGGAATTGCATTTCGTCGTTGTGGGCCAGCCGGACGGTTTGGAAAGCAGTAACTGAATAGACAGTGGTCGAATCGGGGCGTGACATGCTATTTGTTGTGTCATGCCCGCAACCAACCCCAACATAGGCGAAAATGCCCCCGTTATTCGTCAGTTAGACGAAACCGCGATTAATCGGATTGCGGCGGGTGAAGTTGTCGAACGTCCGGCGTCGGCGGTTAAAGAACTGGTCGAAAATGCGATCGACGCAGGTGCCGGGCGCATTGATATTGCTTACGGTGACGGTGGCAAAACTATAATCCGGGTTACCGATGACGGCTGCGGGATTGCAGCGCACGAATTGCCGCTGGCATTGGCGCGCCACGCCACGTCCAAAATTGACGGATCGGACCTGCTGAATATCCACACGTTCGGCTTTCGCGGCGAGGCATTGCCATCGCTTGGCGCGGTTGGTCGGATGACGATCACCTCGCGGGTTGCCGGGCAGGACGCGGCAATGATCTCGGTCGCGGGTGGGGCGTTGGACCCGGTGCGCCCGGCGGCGTTGGGTTCCGGAACCGTGGTGGAACTGCGCGATTTGTTCTACGCCACACCGGCGCGTTTGAAATTCATGCGAACCGACCGGGCCGAGACGCAGGCGATCACCGACGTGGTCAAACGGTTGGCGATGGCGGAACCCTTTGTGGCGTTTACCCTGCGCGATGTTTCGGGCGGTGGTGATGGTCGGGTGAAGTTCCGGGCTGACGCACAAACGGGTGATATGTTTGATGCATTGCACAGACGGCTGGCCAGCGTTTTGGGACGAGAGTTCGCTGCGAATTCGCTAAAAATTGACGCCGAACGCGAGGGGCTACATCTTACTGGATACGCGGCCCTGCCGACCTATTCACGCGGTTCTGCCGTTGCTCAGTTTCTTTATGTCAACGGCCGCCCGGTGCGCGACAAATTGTTGGTCGGCGCGCTAAAGGGCGCCTATTTTGATTTCCTCAGCCGCGACCGGCACCCCGCTGCGGTTCTGTTCATCGACTGCGATCCGCAACTGGTTGACGTCAATGTGCACCCGGCAAAATCCGAGGTGCGTTTTCGCGAACCGGGCATCGCGCGCGGCCTGATTGTATCTGCTTTGCGCCATGCTTTGGCAGAGGCGGGCCACCGTGCATCAACGACCGTCGCGGGGGCGACGCTGGGCGCGATGCGCCCCGAGGGCCGGCCGCATATTTACCAGATGGATCGGCCATCACAGGCGGCGATGCAGGCCGCATATCGGGCGCAAGAACCGGGGTTTGCCGAGACGGCCGGTGTATTCGCGCGGGTTGAAGATTCGGCACCTGTCGATCAGGTTGAACTGCAGAACCACCCACTGGGTGCGGCCCGTGCGCAGGTCCATGAAAACTATATCGTCGCGCAAACGGAAACCGGCATCGTGATTGTCGATCAGCACGCGGCGCATGAGCGGCTGGTTTATGAAAAGCTCAAGAAACAGATGGCGGAAAACGGCGTCGCCTCGCAGGCGCTGCTGATCCCGGACATTGTCGAGATGAGCGATGGAGACGCCGCGCGATTGCTGGAGATGGCCGGGGATCTGGCGCGCCTCGGGTTGGTGATCGAACCATTTGGTGGCGGCGCTGTTGCCGTGCGTGAAACCCCTGCAATTCTTGGGCAGGTTGATGCACGCGCAATGCTGCATGACATCCTTGATGAACTGGCCGATCAGGGTGACAGCCAAAGCGTGCAGGCCCGGATTGAGGCGATCCTGTCGCGGGTCGCCTGCCATGGCTCGATCCGCTCTGGTCGGCGCATGCAGGCTGATGAAATGAATGCGCTACTGCGTGAAATGGAAGTGACGCCGCACTCGGGGCAATGTAATCACGGGCGACCCACTTATGTGGAACTGAAGCTAAGCGATATCGAAAGGTTATTTGGCCGCACATGATCCAGATTGGTGAACAAAGCTATACCCTTGGTGACCCTGTTGTCATCGTCACAATGATCGGCGTGGTGGCGATATTGTTGCTGTTTGTTTTGTTGATAATGGCGGTCAGCCGCGCAGGCCGTTCGGCGCGGATCGTAGCGCCACTAGCGCAGCAAATGGGTGCGCTGGACCAGCGGGTGCAATCGCTTGGCGACGGGCAACAGCAGTTGGCTGGTGGGTTGTCCCATGTGTCCGAAGCACAGGCCGCCAGTCAGGCGAATATGCTGCAACTGATGGAAAAACGGCTGGCGGATGTCACGAAATCCATGGGCGAAAACCTGGAAGGTTCGTCGCGTCGCACAGCTCAGTCGCTTGGCGATTTGCAGCAGCGATTGCAGACTATCGACAAAGCGCAGGCCAATATCGAAAAGCTGTCGGGCGATGTGCTGTCGCTTCAAGACATTCTGTCCAACAAACAGACGCGCGGTGCCTTTGGGGAAATCCAGCTGACCGACATTGTGTCAAAGGCGCTGCCCAAGGACAGTTATACGTTGCAGGCGACGCTTTCCAACGGCAAACGCGCCGATTGCCTGATCCATTTGCCCAACCCACCGGGGCCGATTGTGGTCGATGCAAAGTTTCCGCTGGAAGCCTACGAAGCGTTGCGTCGCGCTGATACACAGTGGGAAAAGAAAGAGGCTGCGACGTTTTTCAAAACCTCGGTGCGTACCCACATAAAGGCAATTTCCGAAAAGTATATTCTGGAAGGTGAAACAGCCGATGGCGCGCTGTTGTTTTTGCCGTCCGAAGCCGTTTACGCCGAGTTGCACGCGAATTTCCCCGAGGTCGTGCGCGAAGGGTTTGCTGCCCGCGTCTGGATCGTTTCGCCGACGACCTGCATGGCGACGCTGAACACGATGCGTGCCATTTTGAAAGACGCGCGGATGCGTGAACAAGCCGGGGCGATTCGCAAAGAACTGGCGCTGTTGTTTGCGGATGTGGATCGGCTGGGTAACCGGGTTGAGAACCTCGACCGGCATTTCCATCAGGCATCCAAGGATATTTCCGAAATCAAAATTTCGGCTGAAAAGGCGGGAAACCGGGCCCGGCGTCTGGACAATTTTGACTTTGAAGAATTGGCGCAAGGTGAAGAGAACGTCGTGCCACTGGCAAAGCCCGACCGGTAGTTCGTTCCCCATCAATACGGCAGTAGAATCTAACCGGCTAGGTGATCCACCACCTGCACATGCTGTGCCTGCGTGTCGATTTCGGCCATCCAGCGGCTAATCAGTTTTGGATCAAAAGGCGCGGCAGAAACGCCTGCGGGTATCTCGTGGTTCAACACCGCCTCGACAGCCAATGACACTGTAACTGACACCAGCCTCGCCATTGCCGAGCCGCGTAAATCGCCCCATGCGTCCAGCGCGTAGGTCTTGTGATAGGTTGCAACGCCTTCTTTTTCAGCCATCAATGCTACGCACAGGATCACCCGGTCAGGTTCACCCTCGCCGTAGGCGTGTTCGGACCAGAACTGATCGGACATTTCGGCCAGACGCGCTTCACCTGACGGGCCTTCGAGTTGTTCGATTTCGTCGAACACATCCTTCCATGCTTCGGCCCAGCCGTTCAGGCGCAGGGTGCCCCGGACGAACTCGCGGATTTTCCAGTTTCCGTCGAAGTGATATTGCTCGGTGAACGGAACCGAGTCGCGGTTTGGGTAAACCTCAAAGCTTTCGGGGGTTGGCAGCGGGGCTATGTAGCTGGATATCGCATCCCACGGGCGGCGAACGGTAAGTTCCGAAAAGGCACGAATGCATCGGGATGGTGAGCGCAGAGCCTTGAGCACCCCAAGCGGTGACCAGCTGAATTTATAGCGGAAAAAGTTCGGGTGCTTTGGAACGCCGCCGCAGTAGGAAATGAAGGACAAGGCGTTGTCCTTGTCATATGCGGTTGAGGCCCGGTAATCGGCAACCAGCCAATGGGCCATCAGGTGATCAATACCCGGGTCTAGTCCGACTTCGTTGACCAAAGCGATGCCCGCCAGTTTCGCCTGCGCGTCGAGTGCGGCCATTTCTGGCGCTATGTAGCTGGAGGAAATGAAATGCGCTTTGTGGTCGATGCAGAGTTCGGCCAGCGGGACATTCCAGTCGGTCGGCAGCATTGAAACGATGATATCGCCCTGTTGCAATTCCGCGCCAATCTGGCCGATGTCGAACACCTGAATCCGATCAGTTAGATCACCGACTGCATCATTGGCCTTGTCCAGCGTCCGGTTCCAGACAGTCACTTCATGCCCAGCTTCAATCAGGCGACGTAATCCCGGAATTGCCGACAGGCCCGTTCCGCACCAGTGAATTGTCATAAGGCAACCTTTCAAATATTTACGATGTGTTGATCGAACAACTTCTTTGCGCGCGCCCAAACACCTGCTTCCAGAGTGTCGAGTGTAAGCAAAGAGGGCAAGAGTTGTCGCGCAAAATCCTGCGAACTTTCCAACGGCAGCAACGACGGCAGATTGTCGATGGCGGTGACGTCGAGCGGCGGGTTGTCGTGGACGCGCAGGGCAGGGTCGTCCCAAGTAGTGGTGGCATCGTAGACTTTGATGGGCGAAAATTCTGATGTCGGGTCGCAGGCGATGTCACCGATGACCGAAAGTTGGCGCGGCGCGGTTTTGGTGGATGCCGGAACAAAGACCGGGCAGCCGGGGGCCGCCAGAATGCAGTTGAGGAACACGTCATGTTCCAAAATCTTCGGGAATGGACCACCGCTCGCGGTTTCAGCCATGTCCCAATCGGTTGTTGCTACATCCAGAGCCGCGCAAAGATCGCGCGCGCCGCTGCCGACCCGGCCCAATGCGCCGATGACGATCACGTTCGGGCGCGCCAGCAAAGCTGCGTTCAAGTCCGCGCTGACATCGTCGATCAAAGCATCGGCGTTTTCGTAGGTTGCGACCGGATCGCATATGTCGCCCTGTTTCAGTGCTGCCCAGCATTTCAGCGCCACGGCGGCCCCGGCGAAACCGGCCCAATAGCCAAACGCGGCAACCCGTCGTCCGCTGTCGTCTGTCAGGTATTCAAGATCGTAAAGCGTGCCGCCCCCGTCGCGAAACCTTTGCAGCAAGATCTGCCCATCCGGCTGGTCCTTGTAGGCGTGTCCGAACATGATGTGGCTGTGCCGCAAGGCTGTGCCGTCATCAGGCAGTTCCTTAAGGCCGAAAATGATCGCGTCGGCCGGGGCATCTGGCCAGCTGTTCTCGGGCACGATCTGGCAGCCGGCCTGTTCATAGCCATCAATTTGGATTGCCCGTGTGGCGCTGTTCTCGATGCTGACTCGCAGACCGGCAGCGATCAAACTGGCAGCGCCTTCTGGGGTTATGCCAACCCGTTCTTCATGATCGCGCTGCTCGGCGCGCACCCACAAATGTGTCATCGTCCCTCCTTGGTTCCAGTCAGGGGCTTAGGCGAAAGTTCCAACCGTGCCAATCGGGCGATTCCCTTATATTTCGTCGGTGCGTGGGTCAGCGACATGGCAATTGCAACGGCAGGGCCTACAATATTGCAGAACCCAGAGTGAATCGGATTGGCGACAAAATGCGGTCGTGACGTCACGGCACTTGTAAACAAAGGATTAAATTGGATTGATATCGGGTCCAATGTGGTATTATAAAAATTAATTGAACGCTCGGTCAGAAAAGTTGTAGGCGGTTGTTGCTCAAATCGTCTACAAGTGAAGTCGAGTAGGAAATCAGTAGTGGGTTCGCATCGGGAGAGGGTGCTGATCGACATCTACTCTTCTGGGTCGTAAGACCCGTTGAGTTAGCTGAAAACCGGGTTGGGGAGGAAAAGACTTGGCTGAACAGGCTGTAGCAATAGACGGGAATAAATCCCTTCCGGCGCTTTTGGCGCGGAATGCGAAAAAGTTCGGCACAAGCCCTGCTTACCGTGAAAAAGAATTTGGTGTCTGGCAAACTTGGACATGGCTGGAAACGGCAGAAGAAATCCGCGCGATGGCGCTTGGGTTCCTGTCGCTGGGCATGGAAAAGGGCGACTACGTTGCGATCATCGGTCGTAACCGGCCCGCGCTTTACTGGTCAATCGTTGCAGTGCAGTCGGTCGGTGCGATACCGGTGCCATTGTATCAGGACGCCGTTGCCGATGAGATGGCACATGTTCTGGATAACTGCGGCGCCAAGTTTGTTATAGTTGGAGATCAGGAGCAGGTTGATAAAGTCCTTGAGGTTCAGGACCGGGTTCAGGACATCGCCCATATGGTCTATCTCGACCCCCGCGGTCTGCGAAAATACGACCACGCGCGCCTGCATTCCATGGCCGACGTTCAGGCCGAAGGCCGGGTTGCGCATGAGCGTTATGAAGCAGAGCTTGCTGCGCGCACTGACGCGCTGACATACGACGATACCTGCATCATGATGTATACGTCGGGCACCACCGGGCGGCCCAAAGGCGTCGTTTTATCCAACAGAAATGTTATCGAAACCTCAAAGAATACGTCAGAATTTGATAGCCTGCGCTCTACCGATGATACATTGGCTTACCTTCCGATGGCATGGGCCGGGGATTTTGTATTTTCAATCGGTCAGGCGTATTGGACCGGGTTTTGTGTAAACTGCCCGGAAAGCGCCGATACGATGATGACCGATCTGCGAGAGATCGGGCCAACGTATTATTTCGCGCCGCCACGGGTTTTTGAAACGCAGCTAACCAACGTGATGATCCGGATGGAAGATGCCGGGCGTTTCAAGCGGTGGCTGTTCCGGATTTTCATGGACCACGCCAAACGGGTCGGGCCAGATATTCTGGATGGAAACCCTGTTAGTTTTTGGGACAACCTTAAATACAAGCTGGGCGAACTTCTTATTTACGGTCCGTTGAAAAACACGCTTGGATTCACCCGCGTGCGTGTTGGTTATACGGCCGGTGAAGCGATTGGGCCGGAAATCTTTGATTTTTATCGCTCAATCGGGATCAGCCTAAAGCAACTTTATGGTCAAACCGAAGCTTGCGTATTTGTCACCCAACAGCCCGACGGCGAGGTGCGCCCGGATACGGTGGGTATTCCGTGTCCCGGTGTTGAACTGCGGGTTTCTGACGACGGCGAGGTTTTCTATCGCTCGCCGGGTGTGTTCGTTGAATACTTTAAGAACCCGGAAAGCACCGCTGACACTAAAGATGCTGACGGTTGGGTCGCCACGGGCGATGCGGGCTTCATTGAGGCTGATACCGGTCATTTGCGAATTATCGACCGTGCCAAAGATGTGGGCAAGCTGCACGACGGGCGGATGTTCGCGCCGAAATATGTTGAGAACAAGTTGAAATTCTACCCGAATATCCTTGAGGCCGTGGTGTTCGGTTCTGACCGGGAATTCTGCACTGCTTTTATCAACATCGATCTGAATGCGGTCGGCAACTGGGCTGAGCGCAACAATATCGCCTATGCGTCCTATCAGGAACTGGCAGGACACCCCGAAGTCTATCGGATGATCCGCGAGCATGTAGAAGAAGTGAACGTCTCTGTGGCGGCAGATGAAATGCTGTCAGGCTGTCAGATCCACCGCTTTTTGATCCTGCATAAGGAACTGGATGCCGATGACGGCGAACTGACACGGACACGCAAGGTTCGTCGTCGCTTTGTTGAAGAAAAATTCAGCGACCTGCTCACCGCGCTTTATGACGGTTCGAGCGAACAATACACCGAGACCGAAGTGACTTACGAAGATGGCCGCAAAGGCAAGATCACTGCAACGCTGGAAATCTGCGATGCGGCGGTTCAGGGCGGCGAAAGGATGGCGGCGGAATGAATGATATGAGCCCCGACGGCTACACAACCGC
>JAHRVC010000067.1 GCA_019090885.1 Marinosulfonomonas sp. | reverse complement strand
GCGGTCTCTCTTTGCAAAAACGCCGCCGAGCCGTTTCCCGGATCAGCGGCGTTTGGAAAACTTAAATGGATGTAAGCAGCCTGTGCGCTGCCGACAACCTTTTATTCAGCAACTGCCGCAGCTTTTACCGTTAGTGAGCCGCCAGCCTTCTCGACCGCTTCGATCGCAGACTTGGAAGCACCGGTTACGGACAGCTTGATCGAAGACGTAATTTCGCCCTTGGCCAACACCCGAACACCGTCCAGTTTGCGACGAATAATTCCGGCTTCAAGCAGCACATCTTCTGTGATGTCTTTCTTGGCGTCCAGCTTTTTGGCGTCAATAAATTTTTGTAGGATGCTCAGGTTCACAACTGCGAACTTTTTGCGGTTCCGCATGTTGAAGCCACGCTTTGGAAGACGTTGGTACAAAGGCATCTGACCGCCCTCATAACCTTTGATCGCCACACCCGAACGGGATTTCTGACCCTTGATACCACGGCCACCGGTTTTACCCTTGCCGGACCCGACACCACGGCCACGGCGTGTACGGGATTTTGTTGCACCTTCGTTATCGTGCAGTTCATTCAGTTTCATGTCGCTTCTCCTTATGCCGGATATGACCCCCAGCGACGGGAGCGGCCAACCACGGCGTTTCTTGTTGATTCTACAGCGCATAGCGCCACCGGAGGCGTATAGACCGTGGTTGATGTTGGCGCAAGTATGACGTTTCAAAGGGCCGCACCTGAACCTCGGCGCGGGCATAGCGTCCGGTAAATTTTGTCAGCCCCGCACAAACAGCGATCAATATCATTTTCGCGTGGCGGGCCGAAGCCCACCCTAACTCGCTGCGAGCCTATAGGCGGAAGTAGGGCGTCACCGACCCATCAATCCAGCGCATCAATCATTTTCGACAAATGCGCGATCCGTCCATTCAGTTCGACACCCAACCCCTTCAGTTCATCCTGAAGGCTTTGTTTGGTGGCCGTCATGCGTTTCTCATCGGCCAAAATAGTATCCAGCTCGGCAATGGCGCGCGCCAGTGTCGGTGAAATATCATACCGGATTGCCGCGTTTCCGCGCAATTCGGAACCCGGCATCGGCTTACCAAGACGCTTGAATTCATACCGTCGTCGTGAAGGCAGAAATGAGTTCTTTGGTCGCTGATAGTTGATCCTTAATACATCCAAGCTTTCGGTAACATGCACAACTGAATACCCGATGATGTGCTCGGGGTTGCGAATGCCCATTTCGGACAGGCTGGGGGTTAACGATTTCATTTGGCGATCCCTTGCTGAAAAATGCGGTGAATTCCTGATTTAACAAAAGGGTAGCTTGTTCTCGCGCCAAAACAAGAAATAATACTGACTTAAGCTGGTTGGCGTCACGTTTGTGCAAACCACCACCCATTTTCCTCAGTAATATTCCAGTTTCCAGCACACAGCGACGTGAAACTGCACGACGGGCAATTACTCGCGCTCTGCCATCTTCGCCAACGTGTCCTTTTCCCGCTCCACCGCCGCCAACACAATCCGTGCAGTGGCTGGCGGCAGGTCCAGCGCCAATGCAGCCTGATGTCCAGGACTGGACATCTTCCGCAAAGTCTTGCCGACAATATCGACCAGCTTGTCATCATCGTAGTGCGGGTATTTGGCGACAAACCCATCCCAGTAGTGCGCCAAAAACACCACATCAACGACGTTCTCCAACGCCTGAGACTCTGCGTTACGCTTTAGCCCCTCTTTGCGCAGAAAACTTCCAACCAGCGCAATGTCATCTGCGCCATAGCCGTTGTCATCCATAATGCCGCCAACCAGATCAGCATGCAGAACCCGCATGCTCAAACGCCATTTCTGATACCCCTCACGGCCCTTGGGATAGGTTTCACGCGGAATTTGCCAGCGGCGGATATGCTGGGCACGGGCCGCGATGCGCAGCAACTGCGAAGCATCCGGGTAAAGCCGTTCCAGAGTTTCGCTCATCCGCTCGGCATAGACGGTTTCATACGGATGCTCGACGCAATTCACCGTTATCTTCCGGGGGTCTTCGGCATTTACCGCGTCGATTGCAGACATTACGGCCGTGAACTGTTCGCTCGGTGTGAAAGGCATTTTTTGGTGCTCCTGATTCTGACCACAGTCTATGCACAAAAAAACGCCCCGGAAATCCGGGGCGTTTCAAATTCTCTCAGCTAGCGGGGAAAACCCGGCCTAGCCGCGCTCTTCGATGATCTTCACCAGATGCGGGATCTTGTTGACCATGCCGCGCACGCTTGGTGTATCTTCCAGCTCGCGTGTGCGGTTCATCTTGTTCAGACCCAGACCAACCAGCGTTGCACGCTGCTCGGCGGGGCGACGAATCGGCGAACCGATCTGTTTGACGACGATAGTTTTTGCCATTGTCCGGTTCCCCTACGCTTCTGCTTTTTCGTCAGCAGGCGCGCTGGTTTCAGGTTTGCGAAGGATATCCGCTACCTTTTTACCGCGACGCTGAGCCACTGACCGTGGGCTGCTTTCTTTGGTCAGACCATCAATCGTTGCACGGATCATGTTGTAAGGGTTCGACGAACCGATGGATTTGGACACGACGTCCTTAACACCCAACATTTCAAACACCGCACGCATTGGACCACCAGCGATGATACCGGTACCTTCGGGTGCTGTGCGCATCACAACCTTGCCAGCGCCGTGACGGCCCTGCATGTCATGGTGCAACGTGCGACCTTCGCGCAGCGGCACGCGGATCAAGCCACGTTTTGCTTGCTCAGTTGCCTTGCGGATCGCTTCGGGCACTTCTTTTGCTTTACCCTTACCGAACCCAACACGGCCCTTTTGATCGCCAACAACCACAAGTGCGGCAAAGCCAAAACGCTTACCACCCTTCACGGTCTTGGATACGCGGTTGATCGCTACCAGACGATCGGCGAATTCCGGATTTTCATCGCGATCGCGACGGCCCCGGTTTCCATGTTCTCTTGCCATTAAATCGT
>JAHRVC010000066.1 GCA_019090885.1 Marinosulfonomonas sp. | reverse complement strand
TTTCTTCTTGCCGGCAATGGCCCGAGCGGGGCCTTTGCGAGTGCGTGCATTTGTATGGGTGCGCTGGCCGCGAACCGGCAGATTGCGACGATGGCGCAGGCCACGATAGCAACCAAGATCCATCAGGCGTTTGATATTCATCTGCGTTTCACGACGCAGATCGCCTTCAACGGCAACGTTTGCATCGATATGCTCACGAATGGCCAGAACTTCAGCGTCGCTGAGTTCGTTGACCCGACGGGCCTCATCAATGCCAACAGCAGAGCAAATAGTTTTGGCCGTCGAAGGGCCAATTCCGGTGATATAAGTAAGGGCGATTGGAACCCGCTTTGCAGTCGGGATATTTACGCCGGCAATACGTGCCACGTGTCTTTTCCTTTTCGTTGCGGTTCCGTAACTCCAGAACCTTTTTTCACAACATAAGCCCGCCGGTTTTAGAACCTACGGGCTACGCTGAACTTTCATATTTGGCGATCGGGGGGCGACCCCAAAATATTCGCCGATTCCCATGTGGGATGCGCTGATTTACGGGTTAATCAACCAAGCGTCAAGACCTTGCAGCCCACCAATTCCAGTTGCGTGGCGGACCAGCTAATGTGCTGAGCCTAAGGCTCGCTATTGGTCCAATACACTGGCTATCGAAGCGGCAACATCATCAATTGCGGCCAGCCCGTCAACGGTGCGCAGATCGCCCTTGGCATAGTAATACCCGATCAGCGGAGACGTCTTTTTGTAATACTCCATCAGGCGGGTGCGCAGGCTTTCTTCGTTGTCGTCAGCCCGGCGCTTAAATTCCGTGCCACCACAATTGCTACACTTACCATCCGCCGGAATCGGTTTGGCAATGTCATTATATCCTTCGCCACAATTTCCGCAGGTTGATCGCGCAATAATACGAGCGACAAGCGCGTCATCGTCGACCTGCATTTCAATCACCGCGTCCAGCGACTGGCCTGCCTTTTTCAGTAAATCGCCAAGCGCGTCGGCTTGCGCCAAAGTGCGTGGAAACCCATCAAAGATAAAGCCACCGGCCTTTTCGCCAGATAATTTTTCCTCAATCAGCCCAATAACAATCTCATCCGTAACAAGATCGCCGCGGTCCATGACGTCAGCAACAAGCTTGCCCATCTCTGTGCCAGACGTGCGCGCTTCGCGCAGCATGTCGCCCGTCGAAAGCTGGATCATATCACGCTGCTCAACCAATTGGCGTGCTTGCGTGCCCTTCCCTGCCCCCGGTGGTCCGAGGAGGATAATATTCATCGTCTGGCTGTCCCCTTGCGGCCGCGTTTTTTACCGCGCAGCTGAGATTTTTCGATCAACCCCTCATACTGGTGCGCCAGCAGATGGGATTGCACCTGATTGATCGTATCCATTGCCACAGACACAACGATCAAAACCGACGTTCCGCCAAAATAGAACGGGATCGCAAGTTGGGAACGCAAAATCTCGGGCAAAAGGCAAACTGCCGCAAGGTATCCCGACCCAAGCACCAACAAACGGGTCACAACGTAATCCAGATATTCTTCGGTCTTTTTACCGGGGCGAATTCCGGGAACAAACCCGTTCTGGTTCTTCAGGTTCTCGGCCACTTCCTGTGGCTTAAACGTGGTCTCTTTGGTCCAGAAGAATGTGAAATAGACGATCGCCAGCGTGAACAGCAAAAAGTTTAGTGGCTGCCCCGGCCCAAGATAGGCAAGGATTGTGGAAACCACTGGACCTGTCTGTCCGCCTGAAAACGTCGCCAGCGTGCTGGGCACAACCAGTATCATCGACGCAAAGATCGCAGGGATTACGCCCGCTGGGTTCACTTTGACCGGCAGATGGCTAGAGCCGCCGTCATAAACCTTCATGCCGACCTGACGACGTGGATATTGAATATGAATTTTTCGCAGTGCCCGTTCGACCGTGACAACAACCATAAAGACAGCGATCACCAGCAGAATAACACCGATAATGACCACCGGGCTGATCGCACCGGACCGGCCGGATGCAAAGAACTGCGCCAACGCGGCAGGAAGCTCGGCCACGATGCCAACAAAGATAATCAGGGAAATTCCGTTGCCGATACCACGCGCAGTAATCTGCTCGCCCAACCACATCAGGAACATCGTGCCCCCAACCAGCGTCACAACACAGGACGCACGAAAAAACAGGCCCGGGTTTGAGACAAGATCACCAGCCTCAAGGCTGACAGACAGGGCATAAGCCTGCACAGTTGCCAAAACCACCGTTCCGTAACGGGTATATTGGTTAATTTTCTTGCGACCCTGCTCGCCTTCTTTTTTCAACTGCTTCAAGGGCTCATACATCGTGCCCAGCAACTGGATCACGATAGAGGCCGAGATATAGGGCATAATTCCAAGGGCAAAAATGGCCATCCGGCTGACAGCGCCGCCAGTGAACACGTTCAGGATATCGCCGATACCCCCAGCCGCCTGTTCCATGAATTGTTGCAGGGCAATCGGATCAATGCCGGGAACAGGAATATAGGTTCCGATCCGGTAAACGATCAATAATCCGATGGCAAACAGGATACGCTGGCGCAATTCGGTAGCTTTACCGAAGGTGCCCCAGCTGGTGTTTGCGGCCATTTGTTCTGCTGCAGATGCCATTAGCGGTCTCTCTTTGCAAAAACGCCGCCGAGCCGTTTCCCGGATCAGCGGCGTTTGGAAAACTTAAATGGATGTAAGCAGCCTGTGCGCTGC
>JAHRVC010000065.1 GCA_019090885.1 Marinosulfonomonas sp. | reverse complement strand
GTGAGATGATTTTCATAAAGTTCTTGGCGCGAAGCTCGCGAACAACTGGCCCAAAGATACGTGTGCCCATAGGCTCGTTGGCGTTGTTCAGGATGACGGCGGCGTTGCTGTCAAACTTGATCGCAGTGCCGTCTTCACGACGAACCTGCTTGGCTGTGCGAACGACGACGGCTTTACGCACGTCACCTTTTTTTACACGACCGCGTGGAATGGCTTCTTTCACAGACACGACGATAACATCCCCAACAGAGGCATATCGACGGTGTGAACCACCCAGAACTTTGATGCACTGAACGCGCTTGGCGCCAGAATTATCAGCGACCTCTAAATTGGTCTGCATCTGGATCATTTAGTTTCTCCCGACCTGTGGGGGGCTTCATTGCCGTTTCCCCAGGGTTTCGATCAAACCGGACTGTTATCGCCTAGCTGGCAATAACCTCCCAGCGTTTCGTTTTCGATTTCGGCGCACATTCCTGAATGCGAACCTGATCACCTACATTGAAGGTATTCTTCTCATCGTGGGCCCGGTATTTCTTGGACTTACGGATGGTTTTCTTCATCACAGGGTGTGTAAAGCGGCGTTCAACGGAAACCGTAACGGTCTGTTCGTTGGCGTTGCTGGTCACGGTGCCAGTCAAAATGCGTTTTGGCATATCTCAGGCCCCTATTCAGATTTGGCCGCAGCAGCGGCCTTTTCGTTGAGAATGGTTTTAACACGAGCAGCGCCGCGACGAGCAGTCCGCATTGCTGATGTGTTTTCCAATTGTCCTGTGGCCTGTTGAAAGCGCAAATTGAATGCTTCTTTCTTCAGGTTTTCCAGCTCTTCCCGAAGCTGGTCAGGTGTCTTGTCACGTAGTTCGCTGGCGCTCATAGCCATGGTCCTTTCAACATCACCGGAGGGCCCTTGTTATTAGCAACAATAGGTCACCCTGATTCCCGATGGAGTGGGTAGTGAAGAGGTGCGTTTAGACGCGGGGGGGGGATAGTGCAAGTGTTTTTGGAAGCAAAGGCAAATTCATAGTTATTCCTTATGAAACCAGGTCATCAAATTCCAAGGGGAAAATTACTTCCCAGTTCACATTCAGCCATGCATTTCCGCTAGTTCATCCCACCTAATACTGCGTTTTTTACCATTTGCATTCCCAAGAACCTTACGGTCCACAAGTCGCCCGGAGACTCGAAATTTATTGTCAATTTTTACAACCAAGATCTTGCTGAAATGTCTGTCTAGCCGAACTTCAACTTTGTCATGCTTTTTGAATGGCGTGATTGTTTTGATCTCGACGAAATCATCTCCAAGCCTCCCATCCGATCCTTGCGCGTAGTTTCGGTGTAACTTTATGCCGTACCTTATTGCACCAAAAAGCTCTCCGATATCCCCATATACATGGAGATGTTTTTTGGTTTGGTCGTAATAGTCTTCTGCAAGGCCTAGCAAATTCTGGAAAAAAGGTATGAGCGAAATATCTGCATTTGGATATTGCCACCGCAATTCGGCTTCTCGTTCCAGTTTGGCTAAATGACTGTGATCGGAATCTTGGTCGTCATCGTCACCGAAATCGTCCCAGCTCAGCCAATCGCCATCCCCCAGATAGATGCCTTCCGATTCATGCTCTTCCATTACCACTCCGAATTCAGTTTATTCATCCAATATCCTTCCAAAATGGGATGAAATTGTGGCCGCCATTTGAGTCCGTTGTGCGATCGTAGCAATCTCAGTGCCAAAGACTGCGGCCAGACACGGCCCGCCGGTTTTCTTTGAAAACCCGCTACACTGCTCTGTTTCAATACCCCTTGCCGGGGTATTGAAACAGCATGAACCAATACGACGTAATAATCCTTGGTGCTGGTGGCGCTGGCCTGATGGCGGCGGCGACGGCCGGGCAAGCCGGGGCGCGGGTGTTGGTGATTGACCACGCCGATAAGGCGGGCAAGAAAATCCTGATCTCGGGCGGCGGGCGCTGCAATTTCACCAATACTGGGACGGGTGCTGAAAACTTCCTGTCCGAAAACCCGCATTTCGCGAAATCTGCGCTTAGCCGGTTTACCCCGTGGGATTTTCTGGCGCTGGTGGATCGGTATAAAATCGACTGGCATGAAAAGACGCTCGGGCAGTTGTTTTGCGACGGCTCCGCCCGGCAGATCGTAGCGATGCTGCTGGCGGAATGTGAGCGGGGCAATGTCGAAATCCGGCTGGGCACCGATATTGGCGAGATCAGCCACAACGACGGGCAGTTCACATTGGCCGGAGCCACGGCCCCCCAGATGGTGATCGCAACCGGGGGTGCTTCAATCCCAAAGATGGGGGCGACCGGCAAAGCCTATGAAATAGCACGTCAGTTTGGGCTGGACGTCGTGACGCCGCGCCCGGGGCTGGTGCCGTTCACGCTGGGGGCGGATGAGATGTTATTCCGCGACATCTCAGGCGTGTCCTGCCCGGTGGTGGCGCGTGTGGGCGAGCATTCGTTTCAGGAGGCCGCCTTGTTCACCCACAAGGGGCTGTCCGGGCCAGCAATTTTACAGGTGTCATCCTATTGGTCACCGGGCGACAGCGTGTCGATGTCATTGATGCCCGATGGTGCAGCGATGCTGATCGACGCCAAACGCCGGATGCCGCGCGCCCACTTGAAAGCGGCATTGACCGAGCACCTGCCTGCAAGATTGGCACAAGCACTGGCAACCCGGATCGGGATTGAAACGGAATTGGGCAATGTGTCTGATCGCAACCTTGGCCACGCAGCCAAATTCCTGACCGACCTGACGTTCCAGCCAACGGGCACCGAAGGATTTGCTAAGGCCGAAGTAACCGTAGGCGGGATCAGCACCCCCGAGCTGTCGTCCAAGACGATGGAGGCGACCAAGGTCCCCGGGCTTTATGTCATCGGGGAAGCGGTTGATGTGACCGGCTGGCTGGGTGGTTACAATTTTCAATGGGCATGGGCGTCGGGCGTTGCGGCGGGCTTGGCGATTGCCGGGCGTGCAAAGCAATAGCACGCCGCCCGCCGGTTTTCTGCGAAAACCCGCTGGACCGCATTGTCGCCATAGCCCCTCGGGGCTATGACAACGACATGTCACAAATATCATCCCTTTTCGTCACCCGCCTCTACCGCGCCGCCCTGTCCGAGTTTGGCAAGCCACTGGACGGCGAGGAACTCCATTCCTCTTGCCTTATCATCGCCCAAGACGACGAAGCCGGGCAGGATTGGTGCGAGGATAACGACTATGCAGGCTATACCAGCTATGCCTCACTAAGCGACCTGCCGTGGCGATTTCCGATCTTCAAGGATCTGGTAAAGGTGCTGGACAAACATGTCGCGGCCTTCGTCAAAGACGTGGCTTTTGATCTGGATGGCAAAAAGATCAAGCTGGAGGATATCTGGATCAACATCCTGCCCGAGGGCGGCATTCACACATCCCACATCCACCCGCATTCGGTGATCAGCGGCACCACCTATGTGGCGATGCCCAAAGGCGCGAGCGCGATCAAGTTCGAAGACCCCCGCTCCGCCATGATGATGGCCGCCCCGGTGCGCAAATCGGACGCGCGCGAAGAGCTGCGCAGTTTTGTCTATGTGGCGCCAGAGGTGGGCGAGGTTTTGCTGTGGGAAAGTTGGCTGAGGCACGAGGTGCCGATGAATATGAGTGAGGGCGAGCGGGTGAGTGTGTCGTTTAATTATGGGTGGTCATGAAATGGCCGACTGAGTGTATGGCAGGTTAGTTTTCACAGAAAACTCACCGAGAGCGGTGGTGGGTTGTTGTGGAGCGCTACGCTTGTCAGGGGTTACATCGTTTTGGAATGCGTTGAAACTTCGCTGCTCCCGGACTCATTTCTTCAAAATCCAATTCCTCATAACTCCAATTCAAAACCGTCCCGTTCTGTAGGGAAATATGTGCATGATGATGGTGAACGCGCCCCCTGTTAAATAGCCCTCCTCTTGCGGTCGCACTCATAGCCGAGCCAGTGAATAACCGAACGCCAAAAAGGCAGGTTTCTGCGCCATGCGCTTTTCGAGCAATTTGCATTGCTGTTCGCGAGGTTACTTCGCCAGCCAGAAAGAATATGATGATTGAAATAGGTCCAACCCAAACCGCTGACACCCGACGCAAAGAGGGCCAGAGCAGCACTACGAAAAACGCCAGTGCTGCGCTTGCAGCTGAAATTTGTAAGATCGGATTGGTCATTACCAATGCGAATATTTGCACATAGGACCTTCCAAACAGAAGTAACATCGCAAAGAGAAATCCGCCGGTTAAGAAAATGAGCAAACATGCAGAAAGGTGCAAACTCAGTGCTGCGATTGCAAATCTCAAAAGCAAATGAGGCTTCCCATAATATCCAGCTAGATCAAAAACTATTCCTTCGCTGTAACTTTGGTCATCTATTCCAACAAGCGCAAGGCGGACATTCTGCCCCCCGACACAAGGGCCGCGCCTTCCCAAGGTCAGGCGCGGCCCGGCTTCGCTCGGGCCAGTTGTGGGTGATGAGACGGATCGCCAAAACAAAAAAACCCCCGCCGGTTTCCCGGCAGGGGTTTTGCATTTCTTGATGTGGGCAGCGGCCCGCAGGTTTTCTTTGAAAACCCGCTACACCGCACGCGTGAGGATTGGTTTACCAATCCTCACGGACAACCGTCCGTGTTTTTACCGGCAGTTTCATCGCGGCAAGGCGCAGGGCCTCGCGGGCAACGACTTCGGTTACACCGTCAATCTCAAACATGATCCGGCCGGGCTTAACCTTGGCCGCCCAAAAATCGACAGAACCCTTACCTTTACCCATCCGAACTTCGGTTGGCTTAGACGTTACAGGCACGTCTGGAAAAATCCGGATCCAGACACGGCCCTGACGTTTCATGTGACGGGTCATCGCACGACGCGCGGCTTCGATCTGGCGGGCAGTAACCCGCTCTGGCTCAATTGCTTTCAAAGCATATGTGCCAAACGTGATATCAGTGCCGCCTTTTGCCAGACCGTGAATACGGCCCTTGTGCATCTTGCGGAATTTAGTGCGCTTTGGTTGCAGCATCTTTCAATTCCCTTCTAGCGACGGCCGCCGGCACCACGTGGTGCGGGACCTTCCTGAAGCTCTGCCTGGCGACGGTCATGAGCAGACGGATCGTGCTCCATGATATCGCCTTTGTAGATCCAGACTTTAATTCCGATAATACCATAGGCGGTTTTGGCCTCATATGGCGCATAATCGATGTCAGCACGCAGCGTATGCAGCGGCACGCGGCCCTCACGGTACCATTCGGTACGCGCGATTTCTGCACCACCCAGACGACCGGCAACGTTCACACGAATACCAAGCGCGCCCATGCGCATTGCGTTTTGAACAGACCGCTTCATCGCACGACGGAAGGACACGCGGCGTTCCAGCTGCTGTGCGATCCCTTCGGCAACCAATGCTGCGTCGAGCTCCGGCTTGCGAACCTCAAGGATGTTCAGGTGCAATTCGCTGTCGGTCATGTTCGCCAGCTTTTTGCGCAGGGTTTCAATGTCTGCGCCTTTCTTGCCGATGATCACGCCCGGACGTGCTGTGTGAATGGAAACGCGGCACTTTTTGTGCGGACGCTCGATGATCACTTTGGAAACACCGGCTTGACGACACTCTTCCTTAATGAAATCGCGCATCTTCAGGTCTTCAAGCAGAAGGCCACCGTATTCTTTGGTATTTGCATACCAACGACTGTCCCATGTGCGGTTGATTTGAAGGCGCATGCCAATTGGATTGACTTTATGTCCCATTATGCTTGCTCCTCAGCGCGAACTTCGCGGACCAGAATTGTAAGTTCCGAGAACGGCTTCATGATCTTGCCGAACCGGCCACGAGCCCGTGGACGACCACGTTTCAACGTCATGTTTTTACCAACGTATGCTTCCGCAACGACCAGCTCATCCACATCCAGATTGTGGTTGTTTTCTGCGTTGGCGATTGCCGACTGAAGGCATTTCTTAACGTCGATCGCGATCCGCTTGTTGCTAAAGGTCAGGTCCGTCAGGGCCTTATCAACCTTTTTGCCACGGATAAGCTGAGCCACAAGGTTCAACTTTTGCGGGCTGGTACGAAGCATTTTCAACTTTGCCATAGCTTCGTTATCAGCCACGCGGCGGGGGTTTTTATCCTTGCCCATGACTTATTTCCGCTTCGCTTTTTTGTCTGCCGCATGACCGTAATAAGTCCGTGTCGGCGCAAATTCAC
>JAHRVC010000001.1 GCA_019090885.1 Marinosulfonomonas sp. | reverse complement strand
GTAACTTCCGGCCCTTATTGTTTGAAAATTCTGCCTTTGACCAATTGAAACCCAAAGACCTGCGGAGCCAACCGCATGGCCCGAATAAAACGCTAAAAGGAAACAAACCGCATATGAGCGCATCTGCTATGGAGGAATTCGAAGCCCTTCTGAACGAAAGCTTCGAAATTGACACACCCGCTGAAGGGTCTGTCGTAAAAGGCAAAGTCATTGCTATTGAAGCTGGCCAAGCCATCATCGACGTCGGCTATAAAATGGAAGGCCGCGTTGATATTAAAGAATTCGCAAATCCTGGCGAAGCTCCTGAAATCGCTGTTGGTGACGAGGTCGAGGTGTTCCTTGATCGCGTTGAAAATTCCCGCGGTGAAGCCTCTATCAGCCGCGACAAAGCGCGCCGTGAAGAAGCCTGGGACCGTTTGGAAGTTGCATACTCGGACGAATCCCGCGTCGAAGGCGCGATCTTTGGTCGGGTCAAGGGTGGCTTTACCGTCGATCTGGGCGGCGCTGTTGCGTTCCTGCCCGGCTCGCAAGTTGATGTGCGCCCCGTGCGTGACGCTGGCCCACTGATGGGCCTAAAGCAGCCGTTCCAGATTTTGAAAATGGACCGCCGCCGTGGCAACATCGTTGTATCACGTCGTGCAATCCTTGAAGAATCACGTGCGGAACAGCGCGCTGAAGTTGTCGGTAATCTGACCGAAGGTCAGGCAATCGACGGTGTGGTCAAGAACATCACCGAATACGGTGCGTTTGTTGACCTTGGCGGTGTTGACGGTCTGTTGCACGTCACTGACATGGCATGGCGCCGGGTTAATCACCCATCCGAAATTCTTGCCATTGGTGAGACGATCAAAGTTCAGGTCATCAAGATCAACAAGGAAACACACCGCATCAGCCTTGGTCTTAAGCAGTTGCAAGAAGATCCATGGGATGCCGTCGAGGCGAAATTCGCACTGGAAACTGTGCACACTGGCCGCGTGACCAACATCACCGACTACGGTGCATTTGTGGAACTAGAGGCTGGCGTTGAAGGTCTGGTCCACGTTTCCGAAATGTCCTGGACCAAAAAGAACGTCCATCCGGGCAAGATCGTTTCGACCTCACAAGAAGTCGAAGTCATGATTCTGGAAATCGATTCCACCAAACGTCGGGTTTCACTTGGTCTGAAGCAGACAATGCGTAACCCATGGGAAGTGTTTGCAGAAACCCATCCTGCGGGCACCGAAGTTGAGGGCGAGGTCAAGAACATCACCGAATTCGGTCTGTTCATTGGTCTGGACGATTCCATTGACGGAATGGTTCACCTATCTGACCTTAGCTGGGACGAGCGCGGCGAAGAAGCGATCCAGAGCTATGCCAAAGGCGACATAGTTCAGGCCGCTGTCACCGAAGTGGACGTTGAAAAAGAGCGTATCTCATTGTCGGTCAAAGCACTGGGCAGCGATGCTGTTGGCGAAGTCATCAGCGGCGTTAAGCGCGGTTCGATCATCACTGTGACGGTCACATCGATCGAAGACGGTGGCATCGAGGTGGAATACGAGGGTGCGAAGTCCTTTATCCGCCGTTCTGACCTGTCGCGGGACCGTGCCGAGCAGCGTCCGGATCGTTTCGGAGTTGGCAATAAGGTCGACGTTCGCGTGACCAACGTGGACGCCAAGACGCGTCGTTTGGGTCTGTCGATCAAAGCGCGCGAAATTGCAGAAGAAAAAGAAGCAGTCGAACAGTTCGGCTCTTCGGACTCGGGTGCATCGCTTGGCGATATTCTTGGCGCAGCTTTGAAAAGTGACGACGAGTAAAACCGTCCTTGCCGACTAAAAATCTGAACAACCCCGCTTCCATTTTGGACGCGGGGTTTTCTTTTGCCGCGGGCCGGGGGCACGAAAATGACGCGCATTGGCTTGACGTCTGGCTGGCTGCAAAGCTTGGCCTCATCATTCGGGAACGAACGGACCTGATTCCCAAATTGCAAATCGCGAATCAATCACTTTGCTGCACGTGCAGCATCTGCGACTTTGCTGCACTTTTGGCGGTCTGGAATTTCATCTGGTGGCAAAATCGCAAAGAATCAGCATATTAGCGCCTATAATTGGGCCCGACGCCAACGGTTCTTATTTGTGGAATTGTTAATTCGCCCTATAGTCATCCGATAACGGCGCGCTGCCAAGCTTGCGCCGAAAAGAAATTGTATAGGGGATGGTACGGATGATCCGGTCGGAATTAGTCCAGAAAATTGCAGACGATAATCCTCATTTATATCAACGTGATGTTGAGCGGATTGTTAATACGGTATTTGAAGAAATCACCGAGGCTATGGCGCGCGGTGATCGCGCAGAACTTCGCGGATTTGGCGCATTTTCAGTCAAAAAACGTGATGCCAGAACGGGCCGCAATCCACGCACCGGTGCGAGCGTTCAGGTGGATGAAAAACACGTTCCGTTTTTTAAGACGGGCAAGTTGTTGCGCGATCGTTTGAACGGGAAATAGGACCCGAATTAAATGCGATATCTTCGTTATCTGTTTCTGGCGATCCTTGCGGTCTGCCTGATCTCTGTTGCGCTGGCCAATTCTGGGCCGGTGACAGTGCGTCTGTTGACCGATGAAGTGGCCGCATTTCTGGGCTTTGGCACCGCGATCACCCTGCCGCTTTTCATCGTTATATTTGGTGGGATCGTTGCTGGTATTCTGGTCGGTTTCATCTGGGAATGGTTTCGCGAACACAAACACCGCGCAGAGGCCGCGAACCAGCGTCGCGAAAAAGAACGGCTTGAGAAAGAAATAAGCCGCATCAAAGATACCGGCGACAGCAGCAAAGACGATGTGCTTGCACTGCTTGAGAGCTGAGGGCTGACGCGCTAAGTGCTATGCCATGGCTAATGATATCAAGGTTAAAATCTGCGGGTTGAAAAACGGCGCCCATGTGCAGGCGGCGACCGCGGCAGGTGCAAGCTATGTCGGGTTCGTGTTTTTTGCCAAGTCACCGCGCAACATTTCACAAAATACCGCAGCGCAATTGGCGCAAGACGTGCCGCCGGGGGTAGCCAAAGTGGCGCTGACGGTGAATGCCAGCGACGGTGAACTTGACGCAATCGTCGAGGCCGTGCCGCTTGATATGCTTCAGTTGCACGGATCAGAAACACCGGACCGGGTGGACGCGGTTCGTGCGCGCTATGGCCTGCCGGTGATGAAGGCGGTTGGCGTCGCCACCGAGGATGATCTGCCGATGCTGGATGATTATGGCCGGGTGGCTGACCAATTGCTGGTGGACGCCAAACCTGCACCGGGCGCCGATTTGCCCGGCGGCAACGGGCTGGCCTTTGACTGGCGGCTGATTGCAGCTCGGCGCTGGCCGGTGCCGTGGATGCTGGCCGGTGGTCTGAGCGCGAACAATGTGGCCGAGGCGATCCGTCTGACGGGCGCGCGGCAGGTTGATGTATCTTCGGGCGTTGAAAGCGCTCGCGGGGTCAAAGACGCCGCGCTGATCGCCGCATTTATCGACGCGGCGCGGGCATGAGCATTACGTTTCGCCATGCCAAGCGCGCAGATGTTGCGGCCGTGGTGGCTATGCTGCGCGATGACCCGCTTGGCTCTGGGCGGGAAGCTGCGGATATTTCAACCTATCTGGCGGCATATGATGCAATGGCGCGCGAGGCGTCCAATCACCTGATTGTTGGTCTGCAGGGTCAAAGGATTGTGGCCACATATCAGATCACTTTCATCAGCGGTTTGTCTTTGGCAGCGTCCCGCCGGGCCCAGATTGAAAGCGTTCGTGTTGCTGCCGATCTGCGTGGCCAGAAAATCGGTGAGCAACTGATGCAGGACGCGGAAAACCGCGCCCGCGTCGCCGGATGCAAGCTGCTGCAACTTACATCCAATGCCAGCCGTGATCGCGCGCGGGCGTTTTACGAGCGGCTTGGCTTTACCCCATCTCACGTTGGTTATAAACGCGTGCTGGACTGACAGGAGTGGCGCAAATGGCCCAGGATCTTTTCAACAGTTTCATGACCGGCCCGGATGAAAACGGCCGGTTTGGTGAATTTGGCGGGCGTTTCGTTTCTGAAACGCTGATGCCGCTTATTCTGTCGCTGGAGGCCGAATACGAAAAGGCCAAAACCGACGACAGTTTCTGGGCCGAGATGGACGATCTGTGGAAACACTATGTTGGTCGTCCGTCGCCGCTCTATTTTGCTGAACGGCTGACAGAGCGTTTTGGTGGTGCGAAGATTTACCTTAAACGTGATGAGCTGAACCATACGGGTGCCCATAAGATCAACAACGTGCTGGGCCAGATATTGCTGGCCCGCCGGATGGGTAAAACCCGGATTATTGCCGAAACCGGTGCCGGGCAACACGGGGTGGCGACGGCCACGGTTTGCGCGCGGTTTGGGTTGAAATGCGTCGTCTATATGGGGGCCCATGACGTTGAACGCCAAGCGCCCAATGTGTTTCGCATGCGTCTGTTGGGGGCTGAGGTTGTGCCTGTCACATCCGGGCGTGGCACCCTGAAAGACGCGATGAACGACGCGCTGCGCGACTGGGTTACGAATGTGCGCGATACGTTTTATTGCATCGGAACCGTGGCCGGCCCGCATCCTTACCCGGCGATGGTGCGTGATTTTCAGTCGATTATCGGCAAGGAAGTCCGTGAACAGTTGCAAGAGCAGGAAGGCGAGGGGCGTTTGCCCGATACGCTGATCGCGGCAATTGGCGGTGGCTCGAACGCGATGGGGCTGTTCTTTCCGTTTCTGGACGACAAATCGGTGCGCATCATCGGGGTTGAGGCGGGCGGCAAAGGTGTGAACGACAAGTTTGAACATTGCGCCAGCCTGACCGGCGGTCGCCCCGGCGTTCTGCATGGTAATAAGACCTATCTTTTGCAGGATGACGACGGGCAGATATTGGAAGGCTTTTCGATCTCGGCGGGGCTGGACTATCCCGGTATCGGGCCGGAACATTCGTGGCTGCATGATACCAAGCGGGCCGAATATGTCTCGATCACCGACAAAGAGGCGCTGGCGGCTTTCCAGCTGTGCTGTGAGGCCGAAGGGATTATTCCGGCACTTGAACCAAGCCACGCGCTGGCGTATGTGGCCAAAATTGCGCCGGAGCTGCCGAGCGACCATATCATCGTGATGAATATGTGTGGGCGCGGCGACAAAGATATTTTTACTGTCGCCAAGCATTTGGGTGTGGAGATTAACTCGGGCGCCTGAAAATCAGGCCTTCGCCACCTTCAGTTCCGCTAAAATCCGTCCGATGGTCATAAACTTTGGTTTATGGCGATGGGTCGGGGGTTTACGCGGGCGTTTGTAAACCTCAGACAGATAGCCCTGTAGGCGGATAGATGGGCAGTGTCTTGTCAGGCGGCCGCGATGTGCGGCAGCGAAAGCAAAAGGCACCCCCATGAAAAAATTCCTTATGATGACGACAGCAGCAATGGCGCTGTCCGCCAGCATGGCAAATGCGCAAGTGACCGCAGATGAAATTGTGAGCGATCTGCAAAATGCAGACTACACAAGGATCGAAGTTAAAGTAGGCCCGACGCAGATCAAGATAGAGGCAATCCGCGGCGACGAGAAATATGAAGCGATTGTTGACCGTGAAACTGGCGACGTATTGAAGGAAGAGACTGAAGCCGTCCAAGCTGGTGAAGACACGACGCCAGGTGTTGAGGTCAAAAACGAAGACGAAGATTTCGACGACGACGACGACGACGACGACGACGAAGAAGAAGAAGATGAAGATGATGACGAAGACGAAGATGATGACGACGATGATGACGAAAACGACGATGATGACGAAGACGAAGACGACGATGATGACGACGAAGATGATGACGACGAAGATGATGACGATTGATCGACAATACCTGAACTGAGTTGATTGCTATCAATCAAAGAATGACGTGTAATTGGAATGTGGCGACGCGGGACTTAAGTGGTGTGGCGTCGCCAGTTAGACGGGATTGAAATGAAACGCAGAGAGTTCCTGACAAAAGGCGTAGCGGCCTGTGCTGTGACGGTTTTTTCGCCCGTTGCCGCTTGGGCTAACGTTTATGTGGGGCAACTCATTTCCCAACTCAAAGCGCAGGGCTACACTCATATTTCCGAATCCCGGACTTGGCTTGGTCGCGTCCGCATATTGGCTGGCGGCCCGGAGAATAGGCGCGAAATAATCTTGAATCCTTCTACCGGTGAAATACTACGCGACTTCTGGGAGTCGATCGGGCCAAACGGTGAGAGCGCGTCAGGAATATTTGATCCAGAGTTTGATTATGGCGATAATGAAAAAGGGATTGATGACAACGAAGACGGGGTTGATGCCGAGAACGGCGACGACAGTATTGACGATGACGATGACGATGACGAAGAAGATAGCGATGATGAAGAAGATGATGAAGACGAAGAGGATGATGAAGACGAAGAAGACGAAGAAGACGAAGAAGACGAAGAAGACGAAGAAGACGAAGAGGATGACGATGACGAAGAAGATAGTGAAGACGACTGATTTCGGATCAATTGCCGAAATTCGTGGAAGCATTTGCAAATGGTGAATTCGAGCGCCCACGCAATACTGGCGGAGCAGATGTGAAGGATCGGATCGTCGTTACGAGTATTCTGGTTATCCAGCTGGCGTGCGCGTTTTTTTTCGTTGCCGATATTGTTTTGGGAGTATTTGGAGTCCGCTCGCGGCCGCTAAGTTGGAAAATGCGCGAGCTGTTGGAAATCGGGGCGTCAGTCGGGCTTTTGCTCGGTGTTGTTCTGGGCTGGTATGCCATCAAACGCTCTGCGCAACGCCAGAAACATGCGGAAGGTCAGTTGCGATTGGCTTCGGGAGCCTTCATGGAATTGTTGGGCGAAAGATTTAGCGAATGGTCGCTGACCCCGTCCGAAAAAGACGTCGCTTTGTTTGCTATTAAGGGGTTGTCGACATCGGAAATCGCGCAACTTCGCAAAACAAGTGAAGGGACCGTGAAAGCGCAGACCAACGCCATCTATCGCAAAGCCGGGGTGACCGGCCGGCCGCAATTATTAAGCCTTTTCATCGAAGATTTGATGGCAGAATCGCTGCTCCCCAAAACCGTGGCGCAAACGGCTGATTTGGAATAAGCACTTAACGAAACCGGTCGATAAGCTTTTGGACCTGGCTGCGGGCATCAATCTGAACCTCTGGTTCATTTTTTGGTTTGGCGGCGGGTTTATCCTTGGGGCTGGATTTTTGGGGCGGCTTTATTCGCAGCGCGACCGCGTTCATGAACTTTCCGGCGTCGCCACCGGCCAGTTCCGGGGCACCATCTGAAATCCCGCGCAGCAGATCATCCAACCAGTCGTCGTCAGCCTTGGCAAAGTCATGCAACACATAGCCTGCAACCCGGTCTTTGTGGCCTGGATGGCCGACGCCGATCCGCACACGGGAATAATGCGGGCCGATGTGCTGGTGCAGGGATCGCAATCCATTGTGACCCGCGTGGCCGCCGCCGTCTTTTGCCCGGCACTTGCCGGGGGCAAGGTCAATCTCGTCATGAAAAACTGTGATGTCGGTGCTGTCGAGCTTGTAAAACCGCATTGCTTCGCTAACCGATTGGCCAGACAGGTTCATGAAGGTTTCGGGTTTGAGCAGGGTGATCTTTTCGCCCGCCAGCCGTCCGTCCGTAATCTGACCCTGAAATTTGCGCCGCCACGGTGCAAACCCGTGATCTTCAGCAATCCGGTCTAGCGCCATGAATCCGACATTGTGCCGGTTGCGGGCGTATTTCGCGCCCGGGTTCCCAAGGCCGACGAAAAGCTTCATTGCAGCGTCCTTTGGTTGTTTTTGGCAGGTTAAGGCCAGTTTGGGGCACGCGCAACGTCGCTTTCCACCAGCCAGAAACGAAACACGGGGCCCGAAGGCCCCGCGTCTGAATGGTTTGTGACAGTAAGAGTATTACTCTTCGCTGCCTTCGGCGTCTGCTTCGGTATCTGCTTCGCCATCTGCGGTCTCTTCGCCTGTTGCATCCTCATCTTCATCATCTGCAGAGCGCAGGCTTGATGGAGCTGAGATATTTGCAATCACGAAATCACGATCAACCGTCGGCTTAGCACCGTCCGGCAATGTGATGTCTGTAATCGTCACGGTGTCACCAACGTCCAGACCAGCAAGGTCCACAGTCAGTTTTTCCGGGATGTCACCAGCGGTCACAATCAGTTCGACTTCCTGACGCACAACGGTCAGAACGCCACCGCGCTTAAGGCCCGGTGCTTCTTCCTCGTTAATGAACTCGACGTTGATGAACAGGTTGATCTGAGTGTCACGACGCAAACGCATGAAATCCACATGCGTCGGCAGGTCTTTGACAACATCGCGCTGCACGTTACGGCAAATCACACGCACATCATCGTGCC
>JAHRVC010000064.1 GCA_019090885.1 Marinosulfonomonas sp. | reverse complement strand
CTTTCATCGCTTTAGTTCCTTCTTCCAGCCAGAAAAAGTAAAGCAGAAAACTCTAAATCAAAATGGTCCAGTTTTCAGGAGGCAGAGCATTGATGCGCGCTTAGGCGCAGGTTTAGTAACTGATTGCTGCACGAAGATTTCAGGGCGCGCAGTGTGGTGGTCGGTGGCGGGAAACTAGCGCTCTACAAACGCATTTGGCGTTTCGTATCCAACTGCTGAATCTGGGCGGGTAGCGTTGCAAAGCCGTTCGTTTTTGCGACATTCTGGATATCTAAGCGCTATGCGATGCCATTCTCGGCGCATTTTCAGGCTGAACTAAAAGCAACTAATTTCGGACATGATTACAATTCCGGTTATATGTATCTATTAGATATATATGACCGCTAAATTGTTACGCTAATGCTGTTGAAACTATCTTCCTCTTCGATCTTGGGACTGCTCACATGGCGGCCAATGTCAGGCTATGAATTAAAACGCGAAATTGAGGGAAGCCTCCAAAATTTCTGGAGTGAAAGCTTCGGCCAGCTTTACCCAAATCTTCACATGTTGAATCAAGCACATCTCATTTCAGGTTTGCCACCCGACGAAGCGACAAAGCGACAAAAGAAAGTATATCAAATCACCGATGCGGGTAGAGAAGCGCTACGCGGCTGGATCGCTACCGATCCCGCCAGCAGACCGCCACGCGATGAATTACTCTTGAAACTGTTCTTTGCCTCGGAAGGCGGGCCCGATGTTGTTCGTGATCATTCCCGCCATGCTCGGGAAAAGGCTCTGGTAAAATTGCGTAGATATAAGGCAATCCGAGAGCAAATACAGTCTTTAAATAGCCACCAGGAAAGAGCCAAATACTGGCTCATGACATTGAGTTTGGGCATTTCTCAAACTCAAAATTTTATTCATTGGTGCGACGAAACACTGGATGAATTTACGGAGTTAGGAAGATGACTAATAACGAGTTGGCGAAACCTTTGCACAAGACTCAAATCAGACATTTTATCAACGCCCACAAGATGTTAACATCGTTTGTCGTCGTTGGCATGATGATCTACTACGACTTTTGGGGAGCGACGGCTTGGGTCTACCTAACCTTGCATGGAACATATTGCCTTTTGTGGATGCTCAAAGATTCAACCTTCAGGGATCGACGTTTTGACGAAAGTATTCATCCTGTCGCCGGGTTCATTTTTGTTTTTTGTATATTGGGTGCCTATTGGGCAGCCCCATTTATCATCATCTCAAATCATCTTTCAGCGCCAGCTTGGCTTTTGGCACTTTCAATCTCAGTAACCACTGTTGGTGTTTTCTACCATTATGTAAGTGATGCCCACAAACATGCCGTTCTGAATATCAGGAAAGCGTTGATCACCGATGGTCTTTTCAGCAAATCCCGTAACCCAAATTACTTTGGTGAGATGTTGATTTATGCTGGCTTTGCCATGTTAGCTCAACACTGGATCCCCTTACTCGCGTTGGCATATTGGTGGGCATATTTTATTCGAAATATGCTGAAAAAGGACATATCAATGTCTCGCTACCCTGAGTTTGCCGAGTGGAAAAAGAAAACCGGACTGGTTATCCCAAAGCTGATTTAGAGTGAAGCTCGTTACCGGCACCCTCCAAGGGAATTTAGACCTTGGAATACCATCTGTAGCAACTGCATTATCTTGCCTCAAATGACCGAGTTGGGTTTAACTGAATATGAAACTGTTGCAAAAACCATCGGTTTTGCGACTCGGGATAATCCACCCAAAATGCACCTGAAAACGAAAAATCTACCGATCTTTTTGCGACAAGGTTTTGCGACACTTAAGGCGTTGAAATTGTTGGGTGCAGAAAAGTGTTGCAAAAACCTTCCTTTTTAGGACAGCGGGGTGCAAGGGGCTGGTCAAAAACTTTGAGTGATATCATGATTCGAATATGATCGTTCCGCACGGATAACTATTTCATCGGGGACTATTGAGCGCATCCAGCTTTCAAGGTCTTTTTGTGTCTCGCCTATGAATTTACCGGATGTAACTTGTTGCGCGCTCTTGGGAAGCCAGACACCAACTGATGAGTCGACGTATATTCCATAACTACCCTTGGGATCATACCCTATCGAAAGGCGTAAGAAGCTCGGGTCTCCCGCCTTCAATGGGCAATGGTGATACTGCCGTTGGCGATTGAGTAGCTTACATTCCCCCCCTAACAGTTCGGCTTTTTCGTAGACTTTGTCGATGAGTTCTTTGCGCAACTGATCGGTCAGCAGCGCATCATCAATATAGACCGCTGATGTTGAGAACAATTGGCCGCACGCGCCTAAAAAGAGCGCAGCACTTAAAAATAAAAATAATCTGGCTTTAGAAACCGCCATGTCCGAGCTCCCCCATGAATGATGTCATACCGTGATTTGCAAAGGGGTTTATGAATTCGGGGTTAACAGGCGTTAACCTGCCAAGACCCGCTCAAGATCATCCAACCGGTCCTGCCCCCAAAACCGCTGGTCCTGATCGGTGATGTAAAACGGCGTGCCGAAAACGCCACGGTTTACAGCTTCTTCCAGATTTGCGCTGTAGGTTTCAGCGCCCGCCAACATGCCTGAATCAGCCAACGATGGATCAAATCCAGCCGCCGTCAAACACGACCTGATAACACCATCATCAGCAATGTTCTTTTCCTCGGCCCAGCAGGCGCGCAGGATTGAATGAACAAGCTCTGCCATATCACCGCCCCCCGCTGCCTGAGCCGCAATAATCGCATATGACGACGGAGCCGGGTTTGTGGGGAAGAACATCGGCTTCATGTTCAGCGGTAAGCCCGTGTTCGCGGACTGTCGTGCCAGTTACTGCGCCCGATATTCAAGGCGCGAAATATGCCGATCCTTCAGCGTGGTGCCGCCGGTTCGTGCAAACAGTCCGATAATGTCCAGCGGTTTATATGTGATACTGGCACCATGTTTGCCTGCGATTTCTGCCAATCGCTTTCCTGCCAGATAGGAGAAAGGTGAAACTGTCGCAAAAAAGTAATCTATATGCGCCATTTGCCGCCCCTCCCGAACGTGATGTTTGCAATAACGTAACGGGATGGTAAGCGGTGTCAACGTCACGAATCCGTCATATATTGCCACTTTAACGGAGCACTGCCATGCAATCCGTCACCGAGCCAAAACTGATTTCTGGAAATGCCAATCGCCCGCTTGCCAAAGCAATGGCGAAACGCATGTCAATGCACCGCGGTGTCAACGTCGGGTTGGTCGACGCCCGGGTCGAACAGTTCAACGATCAGGAAATTTTCGTCGAAGTTTATGAAAATGTCCGCGGCGAGGATATGTTCATCATTCAGTCGACCTCTAATCCGGCCAACGATAACCTGATGGAATTGCTGATTATTGCGGATGCTTTAAAACGCTCTTCGGCTGCCAGAATTACCGCCGTGATCCCCTATTTCGGCTATGCCCGACAAGATCGCCGCACAAAGGCGCGCACACCTATTTCCGCCAAACTGGTCGCTAATTTGATCGCAGAGGCTGGTATCGAGCGGGTTTTGACGATGGATTTGCACGCCGCGCAAATTCAGGGGTTTTTCGATATTCCGGTGGACAATCTTTATGCGTCACCGGTGTTCGCCTTAGACATTGAACACCATTTCAAGGGGAACAAGGACGATCTGATGATCGTATCCCCGGATGTTGGTGGCGTGGCGCGGGCGCGTGAATTGGCCAAACGGATCAACTGCCCGCTTTCCATCGTCGATAAACGTCGCGGGAAGCCCGGTGAAGTCGCTGAAATGACGGTAATCGGCGACGTGAAAGGCAAACGCTGTATCATCGTGGACGATATCATTGATACAGCGGGAACGTTGTGTAAAGCGGCCGAAGTGCTGACCGAGCAAGGCGCCAAAGAGGTGCATTCCTACATTACCCACGGCGTGCTGTCTGGCCCCGCCATCGAGCGCGTTCAAAATTCGGCTATGAAAAGTCTGGTTATTACAGATTCCATTCAGCCGACTGAAGAAGTTAAAGCTGCCAAAAACATTCGAATTGTTCCGGTCGCACCGCTGTTCGCGCAGGCCTTGCTGAATATTTGGAGCGGCACCAGCGTTTCATCTCTGTTTGACCACGAAATGTTGCAGCCGATCTATGACGGAATGTACTCCGCCGAATAATCTAGGTTGGTTATTCTACGTCCCAGATTTCGTCGTCAGCCAATTCTCCGATAGCTAGCCAGTCTGCCCGGATACGGGCAACTTGCGTGTCGCCCCATGTGCGGAACACAACCTCGAACTGGTTCAGGCGGATATTTTCCGCAGCAATATCAGCGCGCTGGTTAGATTTTTGATCAATATCCCAAAGAGAAATAGAGACATTCACAATCGGTGGGGATGAAAATTTTTCAGAGAACTCTACGGTTTTGCGTAATTCGCGCGCACCCTCGCCCGTCCACATATCGCCACCAGTTTCAAAATCTGAAAATAGCATCAGCGATCCCTGATCTATCCCGGTGACCTGACTATTTAGACGCCGCATTTGATGCTCCTGCCTGCTGAAACCTGATCATAAAAAAGACTGCTGCAAAACAAAAGGCCCCGGAAAACCGAGGCCCTTCTAATCGTTTCAAAATTGACTCAGCTGCGTGCCGAGAAACCTAGCAAGTCTGCAGCAACTGCGATGTCAGCCGCCAGTTTTACAGCGGCGTCCATAGTGTCGGCAGTTGCACTGTCTCGGGCTTCATTCGCATCCGACAGCAGGCCATCAATGATATCCTGCGTCACCTCATCACGTGGCACAGCATGTTCGGCCAAAACCGATGCGCTGGTCGCAGTGATTTCGGCAAACCCGCCGGTTACAAGGTATTCCTGCGTGCCTTCATTTGCGACCACACGCAGCAAACCGGGGCGCAACGTTGTGATCGTCGGTGTATGATCGGGCATTGCCGTCATGTCACCTTCGGAGCCCGGAATTTGCACTTCGCTCGCCTCAACAGACGCTAGCCTGCGTTCAGGCGACACCAGATCAAATTGCATTGTATCAGCCATGTCGGCTCCTTAAGCGGCTTCTGCGGCCAGACGTTCGGCCTTGGCAATCACTTCGTCGATGCCGCCAACCATGTAGAATGCAGCTTCTGGCAAGTGGTCATATTCGCCGGCAACAACCGCTTTGAAGGAAGAAATCGTATCTTCCAGTGCAACCTGCTTACCATCGGAACCAGTAAACACCTTGGCCACGTCGAACGGCTGGCTGAGGAAACGCTGGATCTTCCGGGCGCGAGCCACGGTCAGCTTATCTTCCTCGGACAGTTCGTCCATGCCCAGAATGGCGATGATATCCTGCAAAGATTTGTAGCGCTGCAAAATACCCTGCACGTCACGCGCGATATTGTAATGCTCTTCGCCGATCACAGCCGGGTCCATCAGACGTGATGTTGAATCGAGCGGATCCACAGCCGGGTAGATACCAAGCTCTGAAATTGCGCGGCTAAGCACGGTTGTCGCATCAAGGTGGGCAAAGGATGTGGCCGGGGCCGGGTCGGTAAGGTCATCGGCGGGCACGTAAACGGCCTGCACCGACGTGATCGAACCAGCTTTGGTCGATGTAATCCGTTCCTGCAGCGCACCCATGTCGGTGGCCAGTGTCGGCTGATAGCCCACAGCGGAAGGAATACGACCCAAAAGCGCCGAAACCTCGGAACCAGCTTGGGTAAAGCGGAAAATGTTGTCAACAAAGAACAGAACGTCAGCGCCGGTTTCATCGCGAAACTGCTCGGCCAATGTCAGACCAGACAGAGCAACCCGCATACGCGCGCCCGGAGGCTCGTTCATCTGGCCGTAGACCAGTGCGATTTTGCTTTCTTCCAGATTGTCAGGAACGATAACACCGGATTCAATCATCTCGTGGTAAAGGTCATTCCCTTCACGCGTCCGCTCACCAACACCCGCAAACACCGACACACCAGAGTGCACCTTGGCGATGTTGTTGATCAGTTCCATGATCAAAACCGTCTTGCCAACACCGGCACCGCCGAACAGGCCGATCTTTCCGCCTTTGGTATAGGGGGCCAGCAGGTCAACAACTTTGATGCCGGTTACAAGAATTTCGCTTTCAGTCGCCTGATCCTGAAATTCCGGCGCAGGCTGGTGAATTGCGCGGGTCGTTTTGGCCTTTACCGGGCCTTTTTCGTCCACCGGCTCGCCGATGACGTTCAGGATACGGCCAAGTGTTGCTGTCCCAACAGGAACT
>JAHRVC010000063.1 GCA_019090885.1 Marinosulfonomonas sp. | reverse complement strand
TGGCGATTGCCACGCTTGGGATTGCGGAAATCATTCTGGCGGTGATGAAAAACGAAGACTGGCTGACCCGCGGCGTCAAAAACGTCGTCGGCATCCCGCGCCCGGTTCCCTATGAGATTGATCTGCAAAACTCGGCCAGTTTCGTGACCCGGATGCAGGGCTGGGGCTTTGACCCGGTTCCGGCGTCTTCCATTGTGGTGAAACTCGCCTATGCCGGGCTGTTCGTGACCGTGCTGCTGGCCCTGATCTGGCTGTCGCAAATGGCGCTGAATTCACCCTGGGGCCGGATGATGCGGGCGATCCGCGATAATGAAGTCGCCGCCGAGGCTATGGGCAAGGATGTTACCCGTCGCCATCTGCAAATATTCATTCTTGGCTCGGCTGTGTGCGGTTTTGCCGGGGCGATGATGACAACGCTGGACGGTCAGTTAACGCCGGGCACCTATCAGCCGCTGCGCTTTACCTTCCTGATCTGGGTGATGGTGATCGTTGGCGGATCCGGCAATAACTGGGGCGCGGTTCTGGGCGGTTTTGTGATCTGGTTCCTTTGGGTGCAGGTCGAGCCTGTTGGCCTGTGGCTTATCAACCTGATCACCTCTGGCATGGCGGATGGTTCGGCGCTGAAATCCCATTTGCTGGACAGTGCGGCGCATATGCGGATGCTGACCATGGGGACAATCTTGTTGCTGGTGCTGCGGTTTAGCCCGCGTGGATTGATCCCGGAACGCTGACCTGAACATCGGAGCCTGAATGCCCGACCTGCCCCCTGTCCTGATCCTTGCCGCAGGCGCGTCAAAACGCATGGGTGGGCGTGATAAGCTGGCGCAAATCGTGGATGGGCAAAGCCTGCTGGAGCATGTGGTGGATGTCGCACTTGGCACCGGGGCGGCGGCCTTTGTGACGCTGCCCGATCCGGGCACCGAGCGCGCTGCGTTGTTAACCGGCAAGCCCGTGAAAATCCTAAGCGTCCCGGATGCCGACAGCGGAATGGCGGCATCCCTGCGCGTCTGGCCCGCAGCGGCACCAAAGAAGGCACCGGGTGTTGTAGTGATGCTGGCCGATATGCCGGATGTGACAACGCATGATCTGAATACTCTGATGCAGGCATTTTCAGCCGCCGGAGCAACGCAGATCATCCGCGCCACTAATGCCAGCCAGACCCCCGGCCATCCGGTGATATTCCCGCGTCATATGTTTGAAGATTTCGCAGATTTGCGCGGGGATCAGGGTGCGCGACCGCTCTTGCTTGGTCAGGACGTGATCGAGGTCGCTCTGCCTAACCTGAACGCCACCACTGATCTTGATACACCACAGGATTGGGCGGCGTGGCGTGCGGACCGGAACAGCGTAGACTGAAAGTCAGCGCGACAGCAATTCCGCCTCGTATCGCTTTAGCGTGCGACGCGCCGTAACAAATGCAGCGTCATATTTTCGCGTTTTAAGCTCTGGGAACAGCCGAAAAATCTCTTCCTGCTGGGCATTGGCAAGCGTCGACATGCCCTGATCGCCGGGCAGGAATGTTTCGGTCCACGCGCCGTTGGACAGCACAATCTCATGCCGGTCACACAGGAAATGAACATACTCGACCTGACTGGTGACCCAATGTTCGATCCCCGGCATTCCCACCAGATGCTTGGCCGCAACCAACACTTCGTTTTCATCAAAATAAAGCTGTGCCTGCTTGTTTATCAGCAACACACGATGGTTCGGAGAAACCAGCATATCGCGATCCGGCAACCCATAGCCAAGCGCGCCGCGCCGGATCAAAATAGGTTGCAGTTTCTGCGATAACGTCCCGGCCCCCAAAGTAATCCGTTTGCGCCCGATCCAACGAACTTCCTGTGCACCATTGTCGCGGGTAAAAACCTTGTCGCCGACTTCAAGATCTTCAACCGGACGTTGGCCGCTCATCGTGGCGATGCCGGTTCCGGGGGTGAAACAAATCACCCGCTCAATCTCTTTAAAAGTCGCTGTGCGGGTCACGTTCCCGGCGGCGTTAAGAAATGATATCGTGCCACTTTCCGGCCCGGAATACTGGATCGTGTAATTGCCAGCACCCGACAGGTCCAGAACGTCGATATCCTTGCCGTCGCAATCTTCGCCACCAATGATCTGATGATCGCCCTTGGTTACATAGAATGTGTCGTTGCCATAACCGCCATCTGCCAGATCATTGCCACCACCAACGATCAGCGTGTCGTTGCCATCTTGTCCAAACAGCTTGTCGTTATTGGCGCCTCCATTCAGATAATCGTTACCCGATCCACCAAACAGCTTGTCGTTACCTTGCCCACCAAATAGGCGGTCATCGCCCGCCTGCCCGTACAATTGGTCGTCGCCCGATCCGCCCACAAGCAGATCATCACCCGAACCACCGTGCAGGGCATCATTGCCCGCACCGCCGTCGACAACATCGGCGCCAAACCCGCCAAAAACCTGATCATCCCCCTGACCCGCATCAATTACATCGTCACCGCAGCCGCCATCGATTTCATCGTCGCCGCGACCGCCTTCAATGGTGTCATTCCCATTGCCACCCTCGATCCGGTCATCGCCATCGCCGCCGACAATGTCGTCGTCCCCGGTGCCGCCCAAAATGATGTCGGCCCCATTTCCACCATCAATCGCATCATCACCCGATCCGCCATCAATGCAGTCTGCGCCATTACCGCCGGTAATTACGTCATTTCCACCGCGTCCACGGATCGTGTCAGGCCCAGTGGTGCCATCCAAAATGTCGTCGCCAGACGTCCCGTTGATATAAACCATACAACCCCCAAAACTAACCAAGCAGCCGCCGCATAACGTCGCGCGCGCGGTTCAGGGCGCGATGCGGCCCAATTTCTGCCTCAATTTAGTCATAATTTGTCCGGGAAAATCGGTAAAGCGACTGTACCCGATCAGGTTGGAAACAACCTATTTCCGAGGCGCTTCAATCAGCGGCACGGGTTTTCTAACACCGCTATTTGGTGCAATTGTTTCTGTTCTGATACCAATCAGTGGTTGTCACGCCGCCTTGTCTTCAGAATGAGGGGTAAATTGGCGATCAAACGAAAAAAACGTCGTTCTGAAACACGAAGCGACGCCAATCCATTCTCACAAGTGGATGGAAACAATCACTATCCCTGAATAATATTGTTGAACGAATTCGGGGGCGGTCGACACAAATATGGTCAAAATATGTCGACGGCGAATCGCGAAATCCCGCAATTAAGGCAGGTATTCGCCGCCAATGGGCTGCTCGCAAAAGCTTGCTGTTGGTGGTGCCCGAGGTGGGAGTCGAACCCACACACCCGTGAAGGCGGGGGATTTTGAATCCCCTGCGTCTACCATTCCGCCACTCGGGCAACGAGCTTGGGTTTAGCGTTGCACTTCGCCCTCGTCCACCCGAAAATTCAACAAATCAAACACACCCGGAACCAATCAGAGTCTGTCGGTTCCAAACGTGTCGCACGCCGCCATTTTCCCGGTTTGATACCCGGTCGTGAACCAACGCTGGCGCTGCTCGGATGTGCCGTGGGTGAAGGTGTGCGGCATGGGCCGCTGTCCCGCATTGCGCTGCAAGGTATCATCACCGATTTGACGGGCGGCATTGATCGCCTCGGCGATATCGCCCCGCTCAAGTGTTCCAAGCTGGCGTTCCGCATTGCGCGCCCAAATTCCGGAAAAGCAATCGGCCTGTAATTCTATGCGAACCGAAATCTCATTTGATTGCACCTTGCTAACCCGTTTGCGCATTTCCGTGGTCTTGGCCAAAATCCCCAACTCGTCCTGCACATGATGCGCCACCTCATGGGCCACCACATAGGCCTGCGCAAAATCCCCGCCCGCCCCAAGTTTGCGGCTAAGGGTCGTGAAAAAATCAGTGTCCAAATAGATTTTCTGATCCAACGGGCAATAAAACGGCCCCGTCGCACCACTGGCACCCCCACAGGGTGACTGCGTTGCTCGTTTGAACAACACAAGCGTCGCGTGGTTATAATCACCATTAACCTGAGTGCCAAAGATACCGTCCCAGATTTCTTCAGTGTCAGCCAGCACCACCGACACAAATTGGCCAGCCTGCTTGTCAGCCTCGGTAATTTCCACACTGCCGGTTTGCACTGTTCCGCCACTCTGATCTTGCAAAAAGGGCGTTACATCCACACCGAAATACCAGCCGATCAGCAAGACGGCGATCAAGCCTACGCCACTCATGCCACCGGCGCGGCCCACCTTGCGGCCACGGCCCGGTTTGGCGCGACGATCCTCGATGTTTTGACTTCCCCTGCGTCCACGCCACTGCATCTTGATCCCCAATCATGAACAAAATTTGATACTTGTCTGAGCGTCAGTATACCTTGACGTTCCGGATATTCCATGGCGTATGTTCGCCCAAAAAGGCGCAGGCAATGCTTAGACGACTATATGATTGGACTTTATCTCTGGCAGAGCACCCGCATGCGCTGTGGGCATTGGCGATTGTGGCTTTCATCGAAAGCTCAGTCTTTCCAATTCCGCCTGATTTATTAATGATCCCGATGATTGTCGCCCGCCCGTCGCGCGCCTTCTTGATCGCAGGTATAGCAATGGCCGCGTCGGTTCTGGGCGGCATGTTCGGCTATTATATAGGTGCCGTGCTGTTTGACAGCGTTGGCCAGCCGGTGCTGGAATTTTACGGAAAAACCGACCACTTCGCCGAATTTTCACACCGTTACAACGAATATGGCGCATGGGCGGTGCTGTTAGCCGGTGTCACCCCGTTCCCCTACAAAGTCATCACCATTCTGTCCGGTTCAACCGGGCTAAGCCTGCCGGTGTTTGTCCTGTCGTCAATTATTGCGCGGGGATTGCGGTTTTTCATCATTGCCGCGTTGCTGTTTTACTTCGGCGCACCAATTCGTGACTTTATTGAGCGTCGATTGGGCTTGATGTTCATCCTGTTCGTCGCTCTTCTGGTCGGTGGATTTGCGTTGGTGAAATACCTGTGACACGAAACAGAGTAATCTTTTTGGCGGCTGGCGGCTCACTGGCGCTGTTAATTGGCGTCTGGGTGTTTCAGGCACTTGGTTACCCGCCATGCAAACTATGCGTCTATCAGCGTTGGCCACATGGAATTGCGATCGTGATCGGCGGGCTTGCCCTGCTGATGCCACTGGCAATCCTGGCATTGCTGGGTGCCTTGGCGGCCTTGGTGACAGCGGGTATCGGCCTTTACCACACCGGCGTTGAGCGTGACTGGTGGGAAGGCCCGACAACCTGCACCAGCGGTGATATTTCAGGGCTGTCGCCAGATCAATTGATGAGCCAGATACTGGACGCGCCTTTGATCCGCTGCGATGAAGTTTCTTGGCAATTTCTGACCCTGTCGATGGCCAGTTGGAATGCTCTGATCTCACTTGGGTTGGCGGCAATCTGGCTTTACGCATGGCGCCTGACACCGCGCCCCTGACAATCAACTTTTTTACCATTAATCCAGCCATTGCACCCTACATCCGGGGTGTGATAAGTAATTACTATCTAAATATAGGCCATAGTCACAGGCGGCAAATTACGTGAACGACATCCCCGAAACCCCTGATAATAATGACGAAAATACACCTGAGCGGGCCCAATACGACGGGCCTGTGATTGACATAACCGATGAGATGAAAACATCTTATCTGGATTATGCGATGAGCGTGATCGTCAGCCGGGCAATTCCGGACCTTCGTGACGGGCTGAAACCGGTCCACCGGCGCATTCTTTATGCGATGGATGAGTCTGGAAACACCCACGACAAATCCTATCGCAAATCAGCCCGCGCTGTGGCCGATACGATGGGTAAATACCATCCCCACGGCGATGCCTCGATCTATGACGCGCTGGTGCGGATGACGCAGGATTTTTCGATGTCGCTGCCGCTTTTGGACGGTCAGGGCAACTTTGGCTCGATGGACGGCGATAAGGCGGCTGCGTTCCGATATACCGAGGTTCGGCTGGATAAGTCCGCCACCGCGATGCTGGCCGACATCGACAAGGACACGGTCGATTTTCAGGACAACTATGACGGCAAAGACCGCGAACCAACGGTTTTGCCCGCGCGTTTCCCCAATATGCTGGTGAACGGCGGCGGCGGTATTGCCGTGGGCATGGCCACCAACATTCCGCCCCACAATCTGGGCGAAGTGGTTGACGCCACGCTGGCGCTGATCGAAACACCCGATATGTCGATCGAGCAGTTGATGGAAATCATCCCTGCCCCCGATTTCCCCACAGGCGGCATCATTCTGGGCCGTTCCGGTGCACGCAAAGCCTACCTAGAGGGTCGCGGCAGCGTCGTGATCCGCGCCAAAACCCGGATTGAGGAAATTCGCAAAGACCGCTATGCGATTGTGCTGGATGAGATCCCCTATCAGGTCAACAAGGCCAATATGATCGAAAAGATCGCCGACCTTGTGCGCGAGAAAAAACTGGAAGGTATCGCCCATGTTCGCGACGAATCTGACCGGATAGGCGTGCGTGTTGTTGTGGAACTGAAACGCGACGCAACGGCCGAGGTCGTGCTGAACCAATTGTTCCGTTATACACCGATGCAAACCTCATTTGGTTGTAACATGCTGGCGCTGAACAATGGCCGACCGGAACAGCTGACGCTTTATGATTTCTTACGTCATTTCATAACCTTCCGCGAAGAAGTTGTTGCGCGACGCACGGCATTTGAACTGCGTCGTGCGCGCGAACGCAGCCATATCCTGTGTGGTCTTGCGGTGGCCGTTTCCAATGTGGATGAGGTCGTGGCGACGATCCGCGCCTCGGCCGATCCTGCCGATGCTCGCGTGCGTCTGATGGGCCGGCGCTGGCCCGCCCATGACATCGTTGAATATATCCAGCTGATCGACGATCCGACCCATAAAGTTAACGACGACGGCACCTATAACCTGTCCGAAATTCAGGCCCGCGCCATTTTGGAACTGCGCTTGCAACGGCTGACAGCCATGGGCGTCAAAGAAGTTACCGATGAGTTGCAGGAACTTGCCGCCAATATCCGCGAATACCTTGATATCCTGCGCTCACGCGATCGGATTATGGCGATCATCAGCGATGAACTGCGCGAAGTTAAAGAAAAATTCGCAGTGCCCCGGCGCACCGAAATCGTCGACTGGTCCGGCGATATGGACGACGAGGATCTGATCGAACGCGAGGATATGGTTGTCACCATCACCTCGGGCGGTTGGGCCAAACGCACCCCACTTGCCGAATTCCGCGAACAGAAACGTGGTGGCAAAGGCCTGTCAGGCATGTCCACTAAGGAAGAGGACGTTGTCACAACCCTGTTTGTGGCCAATACCCATACACAGCTGTTGTTCTTCACCACTGACGGCATGGTCTATAAGCTGAAGACATGGCGCCTGCCACAAGGTGGACGCACCGCCAAGGGCAAGGCGATCATCAACATCTTGCCGATCCCGCAGGGCGTTTCGATTGCCGCGATCATGCCTGTCGACGCCCCAGAGGCCGATTGGAACGATCTGCAGATTTTCTTTGCCACAACGGCGGGTCAGGTGCGCCGCAATGCGCTGTCAGACTTCACCAACGTGAAATCCAACGGCAAAATCGCGATGAAATTGCCCGAGGATGTGCAACTGGTTACGGCCCGTATATGCACGGCGGATGACGACATCATGCTGGTAACATCTGGTGGTCGGGCAATCCGGTTCCGCAGCTCGGACGTGCGGGTCTTTAAGGGGCGCGATTCCACCGGGGTGCGAGGCATCCGGCTGGGCGACAAAGACAAGGTCGTGTCGATGTCTGTGATCCGCCATTTCGTAGCAACCAGCGAAGAACGCGCCGCCTATCTGAAAATGCGCCGTGCATTGGCAGGGGCGGTGGATGACGCCGGCGAGGCGGACGAGGATGACGCCGTTGCGGATGTTGCAATTTCGCAAGACCGCTACAACGAAATGAATGCGGCTGAAAATCTGATCCTGACAATCTCTGCCAAAGGCAGCGGCAAGCTAAGTTCCAGCCACGATTACCCTCTGCGTGGGCGTGGCGGCCAAGGCGTTGCGGCGATGGACAAGGCGATGCGTGGCGGCGATCTGGTGGCATCCTTCCCGGTGGAATTGGACGACCAGATCATGCTTGCTACATCCACCGGCCAATCAATCCGATGCCCTGTTAACGGTATTTCGTTCCGCTCACGCAGTGCTGGCGGCGTCAATGTGTTCAACACGGCCAAAGGCGAAAAGGTTGTGTCGGTTGCATGGATTGCAGATCAGGAAGACGAGACCGAAGAGGCAGAATAATCCTGCCGACTTCGGTTTCCACGCCCCTCTTCAAAACACGGGCGATGGCCTAAAGGGCGCAACATGGAAAAACTGAATATCATTGGCGGCGGATTGGCCGGATGCGAAGCCGCGTGGCAAGCCGCGCAAATGGGCGTGTCTGTCACGATCCACGAAATGCGCCCCAAGGTGTCCACCTTTGCCCATCAAACCGGCGATCTGGCGGAAATGGTCTGTTCCAACTCGCTACGTTCTGACGATGACGAACAAAATGCCGTCGGGTTGTTGCACTGGGAAATGCGCGCCGCTGGTGGCTTGATAATGGAAATGGCCGACGCTCATAAACTGCCCGCTGGCAGTGCGCTGGCTGTGGACCGCGAGGCCTTCGCCCGCGCGGTTACTGACCGGATTAAGAACCATCCAAATATCACCGTTCAAACCGACGAAATCACCACCCTGCCCGAAACGGGCCACTGGATCATTGCGACCGGCCCGCTAACGTCCACCGATCTGGGGCACAGTATTCGCGAGGCAACCGGTGCCGACGCGCTGGCCTTTTTCGATGCAATTGCGCCGATCGTGCATGCCGACAGCATTGATATGGACATCGCATGGATGCAGTCGCGCTATGACAAGGGCGCGGATGAGGCCGAACAAAAGGCCTATCTGAACTGTCCGATGAACAAGGATCAGTATGAGGCGTTTATTGATGCCTTACTGGCAGCCGAAAAGACCGAATTTCATGAGGGCGAAACGGCGGGCTATTTTGACGGTTGCCTGCCGATCGAAGTGATGGCCGACCGGGGCCGCGAAACATTGCGCTTTGGCCCGATGAAACCCGTTGGCCTGACCAATACACATAAGCCCGAAGAAAAAGCTTATGCGGTGGTTCAACTGCGCCGGGACAATAAACTGGGCACGTTATTTAATATTGTCGGCTTTCAGACAAAGATGAAATACGGCGCGCAAACTGCTGTATTTAAAATGATTCCCGGATTGGAAAACGCATCATTTGCCCGTCTTGGCGGCATCCATCGCAATACCTTCCTAAACTCTCCGACGCTGCTTGATGACCATTTGCGCCTGCGTCAACGCCCCAATATTCGGTTTGCCGGGCAGATCACCGGGGTTGAGGGCTATGTTGAAAGTGCGGCTATGGGCCTGCTCGCGGGGCGCATGGCCGCCAGCGAAATACTTGCGCAGCCAATCACGACCCCGCCCTTGGACACCGCAATGGGCGCATTGATTCACCACATCACCGGCGGTGCGGAAGCCAAAACTTTTCAGCCGATGAACATCAATTTCGGCCTATTCCAGCCGATCGAAGGGGTGAAAGGCGGGCGACGTGGGCGCAAGGACCGCTACAAAGCCTACACAGATCGCGCCAAAATCGCCTGGATGGACTGGCTAAAGCAAGCAAAACTGGACGCCGCCCAAAATCCGTAGTTAGCCTGTAGCCATGACATTTTGCACCCGCTTTGCGCCCTCTCCAACCGGATTATTGCATCTGGGTCATGCCTATTCGGCCTTGTTAAGCCACGACATGACACTTGCCCGGTCCGGCGAATTTCTGCTGCGGATTGAGGACACCGACACCGGGCGGTGTAGGCCGGAATTTGAAACGGCGATTTATGAGGATCTGCAATGGCTGGGATTGTCGTGGCCCGATCCTGTCATGCATCAGTCGGGTCGAATACAGTCCTATGACCAAGCGCTGCAAACCCTGATTGATGCCGGATATTGCTATCCGTGTTCCTGCAGTCGGCGCGATATTAATGACGCAATTTCTGCTCCACAGGAAGGCGCGAGCACACCCGACGGCCCGCTTTACCCCGGAACCTGCCGTCATCGCTTGATGGCCGAGCGGAGCGATAGCGATGCAATCCGTCTGAACATGGAAAAGGCGCTAAAGGGTCGTCCTGAAATTGCCCATTTGGATTTCACGGAAACCGGCACAATCCACGGTGCGCCGAACGGTGCAAACCACCACTTGAGCAAAGATATCCTGCTAAACGAAATCGGCGATATTGTTTTGGCACGGCGCGAAAACACATCGCCATCCTATCATCTGTCCGTTGTGGTAGATGACGCTGCGCAGGAAATTACCCATGTTGTTCGTGGCGAGGATCTATTTTCAGCCACGAAAATCCATCGCGTCCTGCAAGCCCTTCTGAACTTGCCCACACCGATCTACCACCACCACCGGCTGATCCGCGACGAGGCCGGAAAACGGCTGGCCAAACGCGATGACGCCCGCGCCATCCGCACCTTTCGCGACGCCGGTGCAACTGTGCAGGACATTCGCCAAATGGTTGGGCTGTGATGTTTTAGGGCGCAGGTTCCATCAATGTCACCTCGGCACCATCCTGAACGCCTGTATAAAAACAGCTACGCCGGTTCGTGTGACAGGCGGGGCCGCTTTGATTAACCAAAACCAGCAGGCAATCGCGATCACAATCCACCCGAAATTCGACCAATTCCTGCACATGGCCCGATGTTTCACCCTTGACCCAGAACGCAGACCGCGAGCGGGACCAATAGGTAACCTTTCCACTTGCAAGCGTGCGCGCCACGGCCTCGGCGTTCATCCACGCCATCATCAGCACCTCTTGGCTGGACGCATCCTGCGCAATAACCGGGATCAGTCCCTGCTCGTTAAACGTAAGGGTTTTGGGATCAAAATCCATGTCTGGTCCTTTCCAAGGGCTGCCGCCTCGCCTATCTAGTGCACGAAGCCGGTGCAAGGAAAGAGCATGAGCGATAGCGATTTGATCAATCTTTATTCCGGCCGGATTCTGGAATTGGCCACGTCGATCCCCCATACGGACCGGCTGGACGCCCCAGACGCCTCGGTCAAACGGCGCTCGCCGCTTTGTGGTTCGACTGTGACGGTCGATATCAAACTGACAGATGGCCGGATTTCTGAATTCGGTCAGGACGTTAAGGCCTGCGCTTTGGGTCAGGCGGCAGCATCGGTTGTCGGGGCGCATATCATCGGTCTTAACCGGGGCGAAATTGAAACGGCGCGTGATGAATTGCTGGCGATGTTAAAGGCCGACGGCCCGGTTCCCGCAGCACCTTTTGACGGTCTGGAAGTCCTGATGCCGGCGCGCGATTTCAAAAACCGTCATGCGTCGATCATGTTGTCATTGGAAGCATTGGCCCAAGCTATGAACGAAGCCGAAAACTCTGCCTGCGCCTGAACGCGAGGCCAAAAAAAACCGCCGCACTCCATTGGGGTGGAGGCGGCGGCAGGAAAAGGTCTGTGCGGGCTGGTTGGGGCGATGAGGTGCCCCGGCAGACGAAACAGGCAGCGTCGTTCAGCAATTAGCATCACCATGGGGACAGAGATGCGGGCCCGCGACAGACCCAGAGGCAGTCAGGTAAGGCTGGGCAGGTGCAATGAGACGAGCAGTATCAGCACCAGCGCAGCGGCACCGGCAAAATCGGCCAGCAAAGTGGCCGAGGATCGTTCGATGATTGATTTAAGTTCGGTAAACATGGGCGGTGTTTCCTGTAATTAGCGGCTTGTTGCCTCTTTGTTCTCACTTTTACTTACAACTGTAAAGAACTTTTTAAGAACATTTGTGAACAAAGTGGAACACATGCGACTAACCGACTGAAATTAAACGGATCGCCCTATCCTGTTCCATTAACCACAAAAGTACGCGAACCGCCTTGCCCCGCTTACTTTCAAGTTTGGGATCATCCACCAGCAGCTTGCGCGCATCATTTTGCGCCACAGCCATCAGGGCTGCCTGATGTTCCAGATCAGCCACCCGGAACCGGGGAATGCCAGCCTGCGCCGTGCCGATCAGATCGCCTGCTCCCCGCATTTGCAGATCTTCCTCTGATATCCGGAACCCGTCGTCTGTCTCGCGCAGAATTTCAAGCCGCCGCTTGCCCCCCTCGGTCAGAGGCGGCTGATAGATCAGCAAACAGGTGGACGCGTCGGCCCCACGCCCGACCCGGCCGCGCAACTGGTGCAATTGTGCCAGACCAAAATGCTCGGCCCGCTCAACCACCATGATCGACGCATTTGGCACATCCACACCCACTTCAATCACGGTTGTGGCCACCAAAACTGCAGTGTCCCCGGCGATAAACCGGGCCATAGCTGCGTCTTTTTCACCCGATGGCATCTGCCCGTGGACAAGGCCCACATGTTGATCGCCCAGCACCGCCCGCAGTTGTTTGAACCGTTCCTGGGCCGCCGTCAGTTCGCTGACTTCGCTTTCTTCCACCAGCGGACAAACCCAATAGGCCTGCCGGTTTTCTGCGATGGCGGCGCGCAAATGTTCAACCACTTCATCCATCCGACCCGCCGACACCAGAGCTGTCGTGACCGGCTTTCGTCCGGGTGGTTTTTCATCCAGCACCGAGACATCCATGTCGCCATATTGCGCCAGCGCCAGCGAGCGTGGGATCGGCGTAGCCGTCATCACCAGCACGTCCGAGGCCGTCCCTTTGGCCCCAAGCTCCATTCGTTGCGCGACGCCAAAACGATGCTGTTCATCGACAATCGCCAGCCGCAGGTCGCGAAATATAACGTCTTTCTGAAACACCGCATGGGTGCCGACAAGTATCTGAATATCGCCTTTTTTCAGTGCTTTAAGCTTTGCAGCACGCTCGCCCCCCTTGTCGCGCCCGGTCAGAATTTCCAGCACGACGCCCGCGTCTTCGGCCAGCGGTTGCAGGCTTTCCAGGTGTTGGCGCGCCAAAATTTCTGTGGGTGCCATCATCACTCCCTGCCCGCCGGCCTCGACAGCGATCAGCAGCGCCATGAATGCAACCAAAGTTTTTCCCGAACCCACATCTCCCTGCAACAGCCGGTTCATCCGCGTGGCCGAAGCAAGATCAGCGGAAATTTCTTCCATCGCACGTTCCTGAGCAGCGGTTGGGCGATACGGCAGCTTTTTCAGAACCCGTGATCGAAGCGCGCCATTGCCCTGACTGGCCCGACCCTTGCCCCTTAACGTCACCGAGCGTGCCAATGCCAATGTGACCTGATGGGCAAAAAACTCATCATAAGCAAGCCGGGTTCTCGCAGGCGTCGATGGGGCCAGATCGCCAGCATTTTCCGGCCGGTGCGCCAAGGTTAGAGCGGTGGAAAAATCGGGCCAGCCCTCACGTTTGGCCAGTTCCGGATCAATCCACTCTGCCAGCTCTGGCAACCTGTTCAGCGCCGAAAGCGTCGCCTTGGTCATCGCCTTATGTGTCAACCCGGACGTCAGCGGGTAAACCGGTTCGAACTCCGGTATCTCGCCAGATTCTTCGGGACGGAGCATATGATCGGGGTGCACAATCTGTGCAATTCCGTCGAAAATTTCGACCTTGCCGGAGACCACCCGCCGTTGTCCGGTTGGCAACTGGCGGCGCAACCAATCTTCACGTGCGTGAAAGAAGACTAGTTGAAAAGACGTGCGGGCATCCTGAACCGTCACCCGGTATGGGCGCCCCTTTTGTGCCGCCGGACTATGGGTACCAACCTCAACTTCGACCGTCACCATTGCCGGGGCGACGACATCAAGCACCGAGTCACGGCGGCGGCGGTCGACCCCGGAATAGGGCAAGGTGAACAACAAATCCCGCGGCTTGGTGACGTGGATATGCTCAAATAACTTCGCCGTTTTTGGCCCGATGCCGTCCAGCGTTTCAAGCCCCGCAAACAGCGGAAACAAGATTGCCGGGCGACTCATGCGTCACCGACAAGGCGCAACCAGCCATCCTCATCAATCGTTTCAACGCCCAGATCGGCCGCCTTTTTGGCCTTTGACCCGGCCCCCGGCCCGGCCACCAGCAAATCAGTTTTCGCCGAAACAGAACCCGCAACCCGCGCGCCAAGCGCCTCGGCCCGCGCTTTGGCTTCGGCTCGTGTCATCTTTTCCAGCGTGCCGGTAAACACAACGATTTTTCCCGCAACGGGGCTTTGCACAGCCCCCCTTTGGCTGGCATCCTGAATGTCCAGTTCTTTGGCCAACCTGTCGATCGAGGCGCGCTCTTTTTCCTGATGAAACGCCGTGACCAACGAGGCCGCCATCACAGCACCGACGCCATCAATATTGTTCAATTCTTCCCAATCAGCACCTTCGCCGATTGTGGCGTTGCTCACCGCCTTTTCAAAAACAGTCCAGCTGACATAGTGGTTGGCCAGCAGTGCTGCGCTGCTTTCGCCCACATGGCGAATTCCAAGGGCAAACAGCATCCGTTTAAGCGGAATTTTTCGTTTTTCTTCAATTGCCTGAAAAAGTTTTTCTGCGGATTTCTGACCCCAACCGTCACGATTTTTTAGTTTGGCCAATCTGGCCGCGTCACGTGTGCCAAGCGTAAAGATATCTGCCGGTTCGCGGATTGGCAGGACATCGTCGTTACAAAACATCTCGACTTGTTTTGCGCCTAGCCCGTCAATGTCAAACGCGCCGCGGCTGACAAAATGTTTCAACCTTTCAACCGCTTGCGCCGGGCAGATAAGACCACCCGAACAACGCCGCACCGCGTCGCCTTCTTCGCGCGGCGCGTACGAGCCGCAATCAGGACAAATATGGGGGAATTCGTATGGGGCTGCATCCTCCGGTCGCTTAGCCAGATCAACATCTGCGACCTTCGGGATCACGTCGCCAGCGCGATATATCTGCACCCAGTCACCTTCGCGAATATCCTTGCCGCCGCGAATTTCGCTACCCTTGGCACCGCGCCCGGCGATATAATCTTCGTTGTGC
>JAHRVC010000062.1 GCA_019090885.1 Marinosulfonomonas sp. | reverse complement strand
CTGATCGCGACCGGCCCTGCGCAGATTGGGCCTACAACATAACGCTATTTTGGCGCCCGCTTTTCTTGGCGGGCGCCAAACCACGCGACCCGGTTCGGCTGACCGACGTCTTTCCACTCTGCTTCCAGCGCCTCTCGTTCCGCATTCAACAGACCCTTGAGGTCGGTGATCCGTGGTGCGCCCGGAACCCGCATATGATCCATCAATCGGTGCGAATGAATAATCTTCACTTCACAATCTTCGGGTTCCCAAGCATCTAAAACCGTCACCCGGCGCAGGTTGAATTCTGGCGGCAGCACGTAAATCTGCAACTTTGAATCCCACAGCATGTCTTTGAGAATAATCTGGTCCCGCCTAACGGCTGACGCATGGAATTTTAGCGCCCACTGGGCAAAAAATTCGGCCGTCTCTGGTGACTTTCTATATAGGATCACGCCAGAGTTCATTTGCGGAAAGGCATAGGGTGTCGCCACGTCCAACCCTTCCTGAATAAGATCAGACGCGCGTCGAACTTCATGTGCCAGCGCCAGATCGAACCGGTCCAACAGCGAATACATATCGCCCAGATCGCCGACCACCAGCGTATCGCAATCCAGATAAAGCGTGCGCTTAAACCGTGACAACGGCAGACATTCCAATTTGGCGCGGGCATGCACACGCGGCACCGGATGCACCTGATCAAATTCACCCGGATCAACAGCGCCGGGTTGATCCGTGAACAAATCAATCGCCAGACCGGGGTTGGTGGCCCTCAGGCTTCGGGCAGACGCACGCGCCAGTTCCAAATAATCCGGCCCGGTCGCAACATAGATCACCCCTTGAGACATCTCATCACCTCTGAACTACCGCTCGGGCATCTTTTTGCACCACGAACTAGTGAGCATATCAACAAACCGATGCACGCCAGCAAACGTTCCAATTCCCTGCCGCAGGATCAACAGTTGGCTTGACTCGCGGCGCTATCAGACCTAAATGCCACACAACTTCCGGAAGTCCATAAGCTTCCGGTCCTGATTGTCAGGATCGCCACCAGTCAGCGCGTCGCGCCCACTGGTGCCGTTTGCGTTTGAACCGCCCCCTCCTATCTTAAGGGGCACACTGGAAACCGGCACGAAAGGCCGAAGGTATGTTTGAAAATCTGTCCGAACGCCTTTCTGGCGTCTTTGATCGGCTCACCAAACAAGGTGCCCTGTCCGAAGACGACGTCAAAACCGCCCTGCGTGAGGTTCGCGTCGCCCTGCTAGAGGCCGACGTTTCCCTGCCGGTTGCGCGCGATTTCGTCAAAGCTATTCAGGCCAAGGCCGAAGGTCAGTCGGTCACCAAATCGGTCACACCGGGCCAGCAGGTCGTCAAGATCGTCCATGACGAGCTGATCCACGTTCTGGCTGGCGACAACGCCAATGTCGGCGAGCTGAAAATCGACAACCCACCCGCGCCGATCCTGATGGTCGGCCTGCAGGGTGGTGGTAAAACCACGACAACTGCGAAACTTGCCAAGCGGCTTAAAGACCGGTCCGGCAAGCGCATCCTGATGGCGTCGCTGGATACCAACCGCCCGGCGGCGATGGAACAACTTGCGATCCTTGGCAATCAGATTGGTGTCGACACGCTGCCGATTGTCAAAGGCGAAACTGCCGTTCAAATCGCCAAACGCGCCAAGCAACAGGCGATGCTGGGCGGTTATGACGTCTATATGCTCGACACCGCCGGCCGTTTGCATATCGACGAAGTGTTGATGGACGAAGTGCAGGCGGTGCGCGATGTTGCCAAACCGCGCGAGACCCTGCTGGTGGTCGATGGCTTGACCGGGCAGGACGCGGTGAATGTCGCGGCCGATTTTGACGCCAAAGTTGGCATCACCGGCGTCGTGCTAACACGGATGGACGGCGACGGACGCGGCGGTGCAGCCCTGTCGATGCGCGCCGTCACCGGCAAACCGATTAAATTCGTCGGGCTTGGCGAAAAGCTTGATGCGCTGGAAGAATTCCACCCCGAACGTGTTGCTGGCCGTATTCTGGGCATGGGCGACATCGTCTCGCTGGTCGAAAAAGCACAGGAAACCATCGAGGCTGAACAAGCCGAACGCATGATGAAGCGTTTTCAAAAGGGTCAGTTCAATATGAACGACCTGAAAATGCAGCTGGAGCAGATGCAAAAGATGGGCGGCATGGAAGGTATCATGGGGATGATGCCGGGCATGAAAAAGATGGCCAAGCAGGTCGAGAAAAGCGGCTTTGACGACAGCATTATCCGCCGTCAGGTTGCGCTGATCCAATCGATGACCAAACGCGAGCGCGCCAATCCACAGCTTTTGCAGGCCAGCCGCAAAAAACGCATCGCCAAGGGCGCCGGGCTAGAGGTGTCGCAGCTCAACCAACTTATCAAAATGCACCGGCAAATGTCGGACATGATGAAAAAGATGGGGAAAATGGGCAAAGGCGGGATGCTAAAGCAAGCCATGAAAGGCATGTTTGGCAAAGGCGGTATGCCCGACGGGATGCCCAATATGGATGATCCCGCAGCAATGGAACAGGCCGCCAAAGCGCTTGGCGGCCAGATGCCCGGCGGTCTTCCCGGTCTTGGTGGCGGTGCGCTGCCCCCCGGCCTTAGCGGGTTTGGGAAGAAAAAGTGACCCCAAACGCCCCCTCCATAATTGACACGGATCGTCTTGTCCTTCGTCAGCCAACTGCTGATGACTGGCCAGTCTTTCGCGATTTCATGATGTCAGATCGCAGTAAGGGCGTGGGCGGGCCGCTTAACGAAGGCAAAGCCTGGCGTTCTTTTGCTGCCGAGGTCGGGCACTGGCAAATCCACGGCTTTGGCATGTGGGCGGTTACCCGCAAAGGGAATGATACAGCGCTTGGTGTTATCGGTGCCTGGTTCCCAGCCGATTGGCCGGAAACCGAAATTGGCTGGATGGTTTTTGACCCGGAACTGGAAGGAACCGGCATTGCGTTTGAAGCGGCGCAAGCTGCTGTGCATCACGCGTGGAACGTCCTGAAGTGGGATACGGTCGTCAGCTATATTTCTGACTGGAACACCCGCTCGATTGCCCTAGCAGAACGCCTTGGCGCGGTGCTGGACCCAAATGCACCGCAGCCAAAAGAAGACACGCCTTGTCTGGTTTACCGGCACCCGCGACCTAAGGCCCGGTCATGATGATACGTTTTGTGAAACCCACCCTGCCCCGGAGGTCTAAATGAGTAACGACGCAACCCGCGCGGCTACGCTGCTTTCAGAGCACCGCGACAGCATTGATCGCCTTGATGCGATCCTGATCTACACGCTTGGTGAGCGGTTTAAACATACGCAGGCGGTTGGCAAGCTTAAGGCACAGCACGGTCTTCCCGCCTCTGACCCGGCACGCGAAGCGACCCAGATCGAGCGGCTCGAAGATCTGGCGCGCGAGGCAGATCTGGACCCCGGTTTTGCAAAGAAATTCCTTGGCTTCATCATTGATGAAGTCATCCGACACCACAATTCACACAGAGGATAGTGAACCAAAGGATCTACGAACAATTGGAACGACAAGGGGTTACCCCTTTTCAACAGTACATGAAAAATAGGAGAAACTACTCATGGCTATGAAGATCAGACTCGCCCGTGGCGGCTCAAAGAAACGCCCATTTTATCGCATCGTGGCTGCCGACAGCCGGATGCCTCGTGATGGCCGCTTTATCGAAAAGCTGGGCACATACAATCCACTGCTGCCAAAAGACAGCGAAGAGCGCGTAAAAATGGACATCGACCGCATCAAGCATTGGCTTGGTGAAGGCGCGCAACCAACTGACCGGATTTCCCGGATGCTGGAAGCCGCTGGCGTTCTGGAAAAGAAAACCCGCAACAATCCTAACAAAGGTAAGCCCGGCGAAAAAGCCGAAGCCCGCGTTCAGGAAAAAGCTGACAAGGCTGCGGCTGCTGCAGAAGCTGCGGCTGCTCCTAAAGAAGAGCCTGTTGCTGAAGAAGCACCAGCCGAAGAAAAAGCTGCGGAATAATCTGCTGTTAACCCGGCGGATTTGAGCCTGTGCGAAAATTACTCACACTCGCAATTTTTGCGGCCGGGTTATGGTTAGGCGTCAAGGCAGAGCGTTTCCTGAAAATGGATGCATGCCTTGACGCTGGCGGATCTATTGACCGCCGGGGCGTCTGTGTGGGAGCGAAACCACAATGAGTGATCGAATTTGTGTCGGGGCGATTGCGGGCTCTTTCGGGGTTAATGGTGAGGTGCGCCTGAAAAGTTTTTGTGCCGACCCTGCGGCGATTTCGGACTATTCACCTTTGTTTACCGAGGCGGGAACCGACAGCTATTCAATAAAAATAGTCATGGCGATAAAAAGTGGGTTTTCGGCCCGCCTGTCCGGCATCGACACCAAAGAACAAGCCGACGCACTAAAAGGTCTGCGATTATTTGTAGATCGCGATAAGCTGCCAAGCCTTCCGGAT
>JAHRVC010000061.1 GCA_019090885.1 Marinosulfonomonas sp. | reverse complement strand
CCCCATGCCTGCCCCCACGGCCCGGTACCATGCCCCGAATTCAGTGTCGCCCAGACCGGCAGAGCGCCACAAAGACAGCTCTTTTTTATGGGTTCCGCTGTCATCGCCACGGCTGACAAACGGAAGCTTTGCCAAGGCAAGTGCGCGCATTACATCCTCGGCGTTGTTCGCCGCGCTAATTCCGGCCGGATCACCGGACGGGCCAATAAATACAAAATCGTTATACATAATTTCGCGGCGATAAATTCCGTAACCGCGGGCCACAAATTCCTTTTCGTCAGCGGGCGAATGCACAAGCAACGCGTCCACATCCCCGGCCCGGCCCAGTCGCAGCGCCTGCCCGGTTCCGACCACCAGCAGTTGCACGTCCAACCCGGTGTCCTTGAGGATTGCGGGTAGCAGAATATCCGCCAGCCCGGAATTATGAAAAGAAGTGGTCACCGCCATTCTCATCTGCTCGGCCTGTGACAGTGAGGCCGATACGACGACCATCAGAACCGCCTGCAACAAAACGCGCATCATTCGATGATGTCCCCTTTCAGAAACGCGCGCGCCTGCACCGTTCCCGGTTGTGTAAAAAAGTGCTCGGCTGGGGCGAATTCATGCAGGTTTCCGTGCAACATGAACATCACTTCGGTGGCCAATCGGCGGGCCTGCCCCATGTCGTGGGTGGCCATCACAATCCGGGTTCCCGCGCGGCTTGTTTCCAGCAGTAATTCTTCTATTTCGCGCGTCGCACGGCCGTCCAGATTTGAGCATGGTTCATCCAGAAACAACACATCCGGTTTTTGGATCAGGGCCCGGGCCAAAGCCAGTTTTTGTTTCTCGCCCCCCGACAACATGGTTGCGTCTTGTTCCAGTGCATTTTCCAGATGTATCCGCGCGGCCCAATCCCTTGCGGTTTGGGCAGCCGTTGATTTGGGCGCGCCGCGCAGCAACAGCGGGTAGGCCAGGTTCTCTTTGACAGACCGGCGCAACATGATCGGGTTTTGAAAAACATAGGCTTGGCGTTTTTGCACATCAATCTGTGTGCCCTGCCAAACAGCAGCCCCTTCCGCCAAACGTTCCAACCCATGCATCAGCCGAAGCAACGTGGTTTTGCCAGACCCGTTTGGCCCCATAACGATGGTAAAACCCGCCCGACTTATTTCGGCATCAATCGGCCCGATCAACCTTTTACCGCGCCTTTTGACAACGGCCCCGTTCAGCACAAGCGGAAGTATCGTTTCTACCATCGGCCTTCCCTTTCTGTGCCCGACAATCGGTGGATCGCAAGGTTCACCACAATCGCCAGTCCGATCAGCACGAACCCCAGACCCAGCGCCAAAGCAAAATCACCTTTGCCGGTTTCCAAGGCAATTGCGGTCGTCAGAACCCGTGTGGCGTGATCGATATTCCCCCCCACAATCATGATCGCGCCCACTTCGCCAATCGCGCGGCCAAACCCGGCCAGTGATGCCGTCAGCAAGGCGCGCCGCCCGTCCCACAGCAACGTCCGTATCCTTTGCCAACGCGAGGTGTTTAACGAGATCAGCAAATCATGATAGTCGGCCCAAAGTTCGCGCATACTTTGATGCGCAATCGAGGCAATCAGCGGCGTGATGATGATCACCTGCGCGACAATCATCGCCGCCGGAGTAAACAACAGCCCCAATACGCCAAACGGCCCGGATCTGGAAAACAACATGTAAACGATCAGGCCGACAACAACCGGCGGCAAGCCCATCAACGCGTTCATGACAGCAATCGCCGTGCGGCGATGACGAAACCGGCGGATCGCCAGCCATGTTCCAAACGGCAAGCCGATGGCTGACGCGATGACCAGTGCGCTTAGTGTCACTTGAAGCGAGCGCAACGTAATCTCTACCAGATCCCGGTCCAGTGAGACCAGCAACCAGAACGCCGCCTTAAGACCTTCAAAAATATCGCTCATTGCAAGAACCAGCCCTGCCCGGACACCGTGGCCGGGTTTGGGCGACATTCTGCGTTTTCACGGCGCGTGTCCAACATGGAATGCAAAATTCGCAGTTTTACTGCCGAGAAAACAGACCCTCGGGCAGTTTATCAAAAAGGTCTTGCCCCTGCACCGTCAACAGCCCGTTCAGGATGATGTCGATTGTGTCGGTGATGTATTCATCCAAGCCCATTCGCGGCTTGAAATACCAGCCCTTCAGCGCCCAACCGTGTGCTGCGAAAACGATCTGATACGTAAGGATGTCACCATTGACCGGGCGCAGGATGCCCGCGCTGATGCAATCGCGAATGATCTCACCAATGATCGCATTGGTTTCCATTTCACTTTCCTGAATGGAATTTCGACGTGATGGCGACAAGGATTTTGTCGCCTGATAGGCGAGCATTGTCGCCGCAAGATGCCGATCAACGACCCTGCAATAGGCATCAATGGCCCGGATCAGACGTTCCAGTGGGCTTTTAACGCCGGCAATCGAGCGCGGAATTTCAACTGCATATTCTTCGACGACCTGCTGCAATACCAAAAGCAACACGTCCTCTTTTTCGCGAACATAAAGGTAAATAAGGCCCTGACTTATGCCCGCCTCGGCCGCCAGTTCTTTTATCGTCGTATTGTTAAATCCATTGCTGGAAAATAACTTGGTGGCAGCCCGAACAATCTGCTCGCGGCGTTTTTGCACCAGCTCGGGGTTTTCGACGCTTGCCGTTACTTTGGTGTTCATCGCTGATTATCCCGCCGCGAAATGACGCGCACCTAACAATCCGGGTGCGCGTCTGTGTTTATGTCCGCCCTCAGCGGAAACGCGCAAAATCCGGTGTTCGTTTTTCAAGGAATGCGTTGCGTCCCTCTTCGGCTTCTTCCGAGTTCACGAATGCATTCAACCCATCTGCGGCCATTTTCACCTGACCAAAGATATGGGCGCTATCGGCGTTGAACGCATGTTTCAGGAATTTGATCGCGGTCGGGCTAAGTGCCACGGCTTCGGACGCCATTGCGCGCGCGGGAAATCTGGTTTTTCTGTCGTCAATATGATGCGCAAACCGCTATGGACTGGGGTTTGGTCAACAAAGTCGT
>JAHRVC010000060.1 GCA_019090885.1 Marinosulfonomonas sp. | reverse complement strand
GGGGCAGGGGCTGGCGTCGTTGCGGTCACGTCTGCCGCCGTTTCGCCATCGCCCAAAAGAACCGCGATCACCGTGTTGACGGCGACGCCTTCGGTGCCTTCGGCCACGACCAACTTGCCGATTGTGCCGTCATCGACGGCCTCAAATTCCATCGTTGCCTTGTCAGTTTCGATCTCGGCCAGAATATCGCCGGACGATACGACGTCGCCTTCTTTGACCAGCCATTTGGCCAATGTGCCTTCTTCCATCGTCGGGGAAAGGGCGGGCATGAGGATTTTTGTAGTCATGTCAGGTCCCTTCCTTCACGCGTCTGCGTAGATGTCAGTGTAAAGTTCGCTAAGCGCCGGTTCGGGGCTTTCCTTGGCAAACTCGGCCGCCTCGTTGATCGTGGCCTTGATGTCTTTGTCGATCGCCTTCAGTTCTTCATCGGTGGCGTGCTTGCCGGTCAGTAGCAGATCGCGCACATGTTCGATGGCGTCGCGTTCCTCGCGCATTTTCTGCACCTCTTCGCGGGTGCGGTATTTGGCGGGGTCTGACATCGAATGGCCGCGGTAGCGATAGGTTTTCACCTCGAGAATATAGGGGCCTTTGCCAGCCCGGCAGTGGGCGACAGCCTTTTGCCCGGCGGCTTTGACGGCCAGAACATCCATCCCGTCAACTTCCTCGCCCGGAATGCCATAGGCTTTGCCGCGCTCCCACATGGTGGGGGATTTGGTCGAGCGTTGAATGCTGGTGCCCATAGCGTATTGGTTGTTTTCAATGACAAAAACAACCGGCAGGTCCCAAAGTTCGGCCATATTGTAGGTTTCGTAAACTTGCCCCTGATTAGCGGCACCATCGCCGAAATAAGTGAATGTTACCCCGCCGTTGCCAAGATATTTGTCGGCAAATGCCAGACCGGCACCAATCGGCACCTGCGCGGCAACGATCCCGTGGCCACCGTAGAAATGCTTTTCCTTGGAAAACATATGCATCGAGCCGCCCTTGCCGCGAGAATAGCCACCCTCGCGCCCGGTTAGCTCGGCCATAACGCCCTTTGGGTCCATGCCGCAGGCCAGCATATGGCCGTGATCGCGGTAGGATGTCAGGCGTTTGTCGCCTTCTTGGGTCGCGGCCTCTAGGCCAACGACGACGGCCTCTTGCCCTATATAAAGGTGACAAAACCCGCCAATCAGGCCCATTCCGTAAAGCTGGCCTGCCTTTTCTTCAAATCGCCGGATTGTTAACATCTCGCGATAGAACCCAAGCAGTTCTTCTTTGGATGTGTTGGATTTCTTGGCGGTTTTCCGGGTGGCCATGCGGCAGTCTCCTTCAGATCGCAGTAATAGTTTAGTATTAAACTACCCAATACAGCAGGCGCGGCGCGATTGCGACAAAAATCTTGGTATTGGGGTGCAAAGCAGCCATGCAGCGGGCGAATAGGCAATAAAAATCGGCCCGTTCAGGGCCGCGCCATTGGTTGGGCTAGCGGATAACAATCTCATCCATCCGCACAAGACCCAGCACATCGCGGGCCTGTTCGTCCAGCAGATCAAGGTCAAGATAATCATCCGAAAGGCGGTGGGTTTTGTTGCGCATTTGGGCAACTTCGCTTTGCAGTCGGTCGCGTTCGGACGTCAGTTCGGTAAGCTCGGCTTCTATCTGGATGCGGCGAAACAGGCCATAGTCACCCTGCACACTTGCGAACGTGAAATAGGTGGCAAGCATGAAAATTATCGTGAAAAAACCCACGATACCAAATGCCGGAGATTTACGGGAAACGCCCATGAAACTGCCCTTTGTTCCGCCTCTTGCGGGCGGGTTTGGAACAGTTTGGCACAGACGCGCGAATAAGTGAATCCCAAATCTGCGCTAAATTGCTGAATTTATGGTGTTATGGCGTGTTTTCGCCTAGGCTTTGCTGCGGTAGATGTCCATCAGCTTGGCCAGCATATCAAGCGCATCCTGACGATCACGCTGAAACGAATTGCGGCCAATGATCGAGCCGTTGCCGCCACCGTCGCGGATTGCGCGGGCGTCGTCATAAACGCTGTCGGCGCCTTTTTTGGCCCCGCCCGAGAACACCACGATCCGACGTCCGGCAAAGGATGCGTCCATGCAGTTTTTGACCCGTGCGGCTTGGGTGGCGATGTCGATCTTCTGGTCCTGATACACCGTTTTGGCTTCTGGCAGCGACAGGTGGTCGGTGGACAGTTTGATCTTGATGATATGGGCGCCCAGCAAAGCCGCGATTTGGGCCGCATATGCAGCAATGTCGATCGCGGTTTCGCCGTCTTTGTCCAACGCTTCGCCGCGTGGATAGGACCAGATAACGGTTGCCACACCCTTGGCGGCAGCTTCGCGCCGGATTTCTGCGATTTCTTCGAACATATCCAGACCGCAGGATGACCCAGGATAGATGGTAAAGCCAATAGCCGCACATCCCAGACGCAGGGCGTCGTCAACGCTGGCGGTGATCGCCTGATCTTTGGGTGCGGCCGACGGGATCAGCGAGTTGGCGGAATTTGCTTTCAGGATCGTCGGGATCTGGCCTGCGAATGTGTCGGCCCCGGCTTCCAGCATTCCCAGTGGTGCTGCATAAGCGTTCAGACCGGCATCGATGGCCAGCTGGTAATGATAATGGGGATCATAGGCTGCCGGGTTTGGCGCAAAAGAGCGCGCCGGACCGTGTTCAAAACCCTGATCAACCGGCAGGATGATGACCTTGCCAGTGCCGCCCAGTTTTCCGTTCATCAGGATCGAGCACAGCTTGGCCTTAACGCCGGGCGTTTCGCCCTCGTAGTTTTTCAGGATATTTTGGACAACGCGGGTGGCTTTCATGGCAGGGCTCCGATGATCGTTAATGCTTTTGATTTGCATAGGCAGAGGTGGGTGCAAGAACAATGACGGTTGCGCTAACAGCCGGTTGAATCGGGCAATAAATGGGTTTGAGTGCAAAGAAACCCCAGATTAACGCGATTGTTCCCGGTTTGGGGAGAATGCCATTTTATGATAGTGCTGCGACACCGGGCAGGGTTTTTCCCTCCATCCATTCCAGAAATGCGCCCCCGGCGGTCGAGATATAGCTGAAATCAGCCGCTGCGCCGGTTTTGTTTAGGGCAGCCACAGTATCACCGCCGCCAGCGACAGAGATCAGTTTTCCCGTCCGCGTCAGTGCTGCAGCATGGCTGGCAGCCGCATTGGTTGCGGCGTCAAAAGGTTCAATTTCAAACGCCCCAAGCGGGCCATTCCAGATCAGCGTCTTGCACTTTTCGAACGTTTTCTGGATCGTAGCGACGGTTTTAGGGCCGCAATCCAGTATCATTTCAACATCTAGACAGGCGGCGGCATCAACAATGCGGATCGGCGCATTCGCCTTGAATTCCATTGCGACGACGATGTCGGAGGGCAGGATAATCTCGCAACCTGCCTCACCTGCGGCCACCAGAATTTTGCGCGCCGTGTCGGCCAGATCATGCTCGGCCAGAGACGCGCCAACGCTATAGCCTTGTGCTGCAAGAAAGGTATTTGCCATGCCGCCGCCGATCACCAGATGATCGACTTTGCGGATCAGGTTGGCCAGCAGGTCAAGCTTGGTGGACACTTTTGCGCCCCCGACGATTGCCGCGACCGGACGCTCGGGCGTGCCAAGCGCGGCCTCTAATGCGGACAGTTCTTCTTGCATCAGACGGCCAGCGGCGGCGGGCAGCAGATGGGCAATGCCCTCGGTCGAGGCATGGGCACGGTGCGCTGCCGAAAACGCGTCCATCACAAAGACATCGCCAAATTCGGCCAACTGAGCCGAGAATTCGGCGGTGTTTTTGGTTTCGCAGGGGTGGAACCGGGTGTTTTCCAGCAGCAGAACCTGCCCCGGTAGCAGCGCAGATATCGCCGCCCCGGCCAGAGGGCCAACGCAATCGGGTGCAAAATGCACAGGAACCTTCAAAATATCCTGCAACGTGGGCACCAGTTGTTCCAGCGACATCTCGGCCACAACTTGCCCTTTTGGTCGGCCAAAATGCGCCAGCAGAACCGGTTTGCCGCCAGCGGCCAGAATATCGCGCAAGGTTGGTACGATCCGTTCAATCCGGGTTGCGTCCGTGACCCGCCCGTCTTTTAGCGGCACATTAATATCCACGCGCACCAGCACTGTTTTGCCCGCCAGTTCCAAATCATCGAGGGTTTTCCAAGTCATGCGGGCTATTCCTTTATGCTACTTTTGCGTCTTTACGACCTGATTGTAACACGAAGGTCAACATCGCCCTTTTCCTTTGGCGCCATGCAGCCTAGTTTGCGCCAAATTTATTTAGCAGGAGCGCCAAAATGGCCGATATCAAAGACCCCGAAAATACAATCCTGATGGAACTGACCGGTGGCACTGTCACAATTGAGTTGATGGCCGATGTCGCGCCCCAGCATGTCGCCCGGATGAAAGAGCTGACCCGCTCGGGCGCATATGACAACGTCGCCTTTCACCGGGTGATTGATGGGTTTATGGCGCAGACTGGTGACGTGGCCAACGGCAACATGGAAAACAACTTCAACATTCGCAGCGCGGGCACGGGTGGCTCTGACATGCCGGATGTTCCGGCCGAATTTTCCAAACTGCCGCATGCGCGTGGAACAATCGGTGCGGCGCGCTCGGCCAGCCCGGATAGTGCTAACAGTCAGTTTTTCATCAACTATTCCGACAATGATTTCCTGAATGGGCAATATACCGTTTACGGTCGGGTGCTGTCGGGCATGGAACATGTGGATGCGATCCAAAGCGGTGAGCCGCCGATGAACCCGGACCGGATGATCTCGATGAAGGTTGCTGCGGATGCGTAACATCCCGGCGATGGTGTGGGTGCTGATTGTGGTCGGTGTTGCCGTTCTTGGCGGTATCTACTGGACTTCGTCGCGCTCCGGCCCCGTGCAGGTCGAGGTTGCCAGTCCTACGGGCAATCTTGGCGGCGGTCCGGTGCTTGAGATTACCGTTCAGGGCGAAGCAAACGGTGTGATCCGGGTGCAGCTTTTGGCCGATCACGCGCCTAAACATGTTGAGCGGATCGTGGCACTTGCCAATGACGGCGCTTATGATGGCGTGGTGTTCCACCGGGTGATTGACGGCTTTATGGCGCAGACGGGCGATGTCGAGTTTGGCAATTCGGGGGGCGACACAGCGCGCGCAGGCATGGGCGGATCTGATCGCCCGGACTTGGCGGCAGAGTTTTCCGACATTCCATATGAGCGGGGCATCGTTGGGATGGCGCGCTCGTCCAACCCAAATTCGGCCAACAGCCAGTTCTTCATTATGTTCGCCGCGGCCCCCAACCTGAACGGTCAGTATACGGTCGTGGGTCAGGTGATCGAAGGGCTTGAAGTTCTTGACGCGATCAAACGCGGCGAGGGTGGGAACGGGTCCGTTCTTGGCACACCGGACGTGATGAGTGGCGTAAAAGTCGTTCAGTAGCGTTAAATCAAACTCGCGTGATACGGGCTGGCGCGATGCGCTATCCTCTGCCAGTTTTGGGGCTGGAGGAACGTATCATGCGAGCGAGATTTTTGATTGCAGTATTGGGATTGGGTGTATTGGCGACATCCGCGCTGGCCAATCCAGACCGGTGGTCGCGCGAATGGCCCAACACCGATTTTGAAAATACCAGTGTGGAAAATTGGAATGATATCCTGTCGGGTGGCCCGCCCAAAGATGGCATTCCATCCCTGTCAGACCCAAGTTTTATCGCTGTGGCGAAAGAAAACCGGATCGAACCACGCGAGGCGGTGATAAGCGTTGAAATTGACGGTGAAACACCGCGTGCTTATCCGATCCGATATCTGACATGGCATGAGATCGTGAATGACGAGGTTGGCGGCGTGCCGATTGCCGTCACGTTTTGTCCGCTGTGCAATTCGGGTATGGTGTTTGATCGGCGGGTGAACGGGCAACTACGCAGTTTCGGCGTGTCTGGTAAGCTGCGCAATTCCGACATGGTGATGTTTGACCGGGAAACCGAAAGCTGGTGGCAACAAGCACTTGGTGAAGGCATCGTTGGCGTGCACACGGGCGACAAGTTGGTGCAACTGCCGGCCTGGATGGAAAGCTGGGAAGAGTTCACGAGCCGTAATCCGGATGGTCTGGTGATGGATCAGCCAAGCCATCCGCGCAGTTACGGGCGCAATCCCTATATCAGCTACGACAGCTCTGCGCGTCCGTTCCTTTATAACGGTGAAAACCCGCCCCATGATGTGCCGCCATTGATGCGGGTTGTGCGTATTGGTGAGCGGGCGTGGACATTGCAGCGGTTGCGCGATGAGGGCGAAGTTTCCGAAGCTGGCGTTGTCATTTCATGGGCGTCGGGGCAGGCATCGGCGCTGGATGCGGGCACCATTGGCGGTGGCAAGGATGTGGGCACGATCCGGGTGCGTGATGGCGCTGGCAAAGATGTGCCCCATGATGTGATGTTTGCCTTCGCGTTTCACGCCTTTTGGCCGGATGGGGAATGGATGCTGCCAAATTGAGCGGGCTGACGCCCGCACGAGATATTTGGTTTTTCAAGCTTCGGCTCTCCAAAGCAAATGCTTGGCGCGCAATCGCCTGATTGATCCCTGACGCATTGGCACCCGGCCATCAAGAACAAAGACGGTTTCCACCTTTGGCGGAGCCTCCGTCTTTCTTCTGGACGCCCGTGTGCCAATCCGCCTTATCGGGATCAGGCGAAGGCGGCTCTGAAGCAAATTACTTTTTCAGGACCACCAGAGCGTGGCGTTTTTTTCCGGCGCTGAGTTTGATCGGCGTGCCAAGGGCGGCGGCGTCAAGGATCAGGCCTGCATTTTCCAGCGGTGCATCGTTCATCCGGGCACCGTTGTCGGCGATCAGGCGCTTGGCCTCTTTGCCCGATTTCGCAAGGCCCGAGCGCACGATAAGCTGCACAATGGAAATACCGTCGCCAATATCGTCGCTTGTCAGGGTCAGTGTTGGCAAATCATCCCCGATACCGCCCTTTTCGAACACTTCGCGGGCGGTTTTTTCGGCCGTCGCGGCGGCGTCTGCCCCATGACAAAGCGTGGTGATCTCATTTGCCAGCCGGATTTTGGCGGCGTTAATCTCTGATCCTTCAAGCGCGCCAAGCCGCTCGCATTCGTCAACCGGCAGTTCGGTGTAAAGCTTCAGGAACCGCCCAGTGTCAGCGTCCGTTGTGTTGCGCCAGAACTGCCAGAACTCGTATGGGCTGCACATTTCGGCGTTCAGCCAGACCGCGCCGGTTTGGGATTTACCCATTTTCTTGCCGTCCGATGTGGTCAGTAGTGGTGTCGTTAGCCCGAAAATCTGGTTTTCCAGCACCCGGCGCGTCAGGTCGATACCGTTGACGATATTGCCCCATTGATCCGAGCCACCCATTTGCAGCAGGCAGCCATAGCGGCGGTTCAATTCCAGAAAATCATAGGCCTGCAGGATCATGTAGTTGAATTCGAGAAACGACAGGGATTGCTCGCGGTCCAGCCGCGATTTCACGCTTTCGAAACTCAGCATCCGGTTGATCGAGAAATGACGCCCGATATCGCGCAGGAAATCGAGGTAATTTAGCTTGTCGAGCCATTCGGCGTTATTAACCATCGTTGCGTCGCTCGCACCCTCGCCAAAACCAACATATTTGGCAAACACCTGACGGATACCGTCGATATTTTCGTCGATCTGCTCGGGCGTCATCAGCGGGCGTTCATCGGCGCGAAACGACGGATCACCGACCTTGGTGGTGCCCCCGCCCATCAGCACGATCGGCTTGTGGCCGGTTTTTTGCAGCCAGCGCAGCATCATGATCTGGATAAGCGAGCCAACATGCAGCGATTTGGCCGTGGCATCAAAGCCGATATAGGCCGGAACCACGCCCGCAATCAAAGCGTCATCAAGCCCCTGATAGTCGGTGCAGTCGGCCAGAAAGCCGCGCTCGATCATCACGCGCATAAAGTCTGATTTGGGGTGGTAGGTCATTGCTGTTGTGTCCGTTTTGGTTTCTGTGGCATCAATATCAGGGCCGTGTCGGAAGGAAAACCCATGTTAAAAGACGGACCTATCTGGGCGCTTGGCGCGATGTCTGGCACGTCGCTGGACGGTGTCGATGCAGCGTTGGTTCTAACCGATGGCGTGACGATCGACGCGTTTTCTGATACCGCCTATCGGCCCTATGGCGATGATGAGCGGGACATATTGCGCGCCGCCTTGGGCAAATGGGATGGCGCAGAGGCGGCTGGCGAGTTGGTCGAAACCGCCCATGCAGAGCTGTTGTTGCGTTTCAGCGACGCCGAGCTGGTGGGATTTCACGGCCAGACCGTAGCGCATGATCCGGGCGGGCGTGGCACGCGCCAGATCGGTGACGGCTCAATCATGGCCGAGGTTCTGGGTCTGCCTGTGATCTCAGATTTTCGCAACACCGATGTTGAAATGGGCGGGCAGGGCGCGCCTTTGGCGTCATTTTATCATTTTGCGCTGGCCAAGCACATCGGCGCGGATGCTCCGCTGGCGTTTTTGAACCTTGGCGGCGTTGGCAATGTCACATGGGTGGACCCCAGTTGCGCGACGCCCGATACGCCGGGGGCCTTGCTGGCCTTTGACACCGGCCCGGCGAATGCGCCGATTGATGATTTAATGCGCGAGCGGCGGGGGAAACCGTTTGACGAAAACGGTGATCTGGCTGCAAGTGGCACTGTTTCGGAGGCAATTCTGGAACAGTTTTTGCAGGATCCGTATTTCTTTCAGATGCCGCCCAAGTCGCTGGATCGGGATGATTTCGCGGCTTTGCGCGTGGTGGTAAAGGAGTTGTCGGACGTGGATGCCGCGGCGACATTAACGGCGGCTGTCGCGGCTTCGGTGGTGCAGGGGGTGGAATATTTCCCCGCCCCGGTCGAGCGGATCGTGGTTTGCGGTGGCGGGCGCAAGAACCGGGTTTTGATGGAAATGCTTCAGGCGGGCATGGGTTGCCCGGTTATTTCGGCCGAAGATGTCGGGCTGGACGGTGACATGATCGAGGCGCAGGCGTTTGCCTATCTGGCGGTGCGGGTCGCACGCGG
>JAHRVC010000059.1 GCA_019090885.1 Marinosulfonomonas sp. | reverse complement strand
TCGCAATCCCGGTTCTGATCCTGCGCCCGTTTCGCGATTTTTCGCCCGGCGTCATTCCGATCATGACATGGGGCGGGCTAAAGGGCGGTATTTCGGTCGCACTGGCGCTGTCGCTGCCTGAAAGCGAATGGAAACCGCTGATCCTGACCTCTACCTATGTGGTGGTGATATTCTCAATCATCGTGCAAGGGCTGACAATTGCGCCACTGGCGGGCCGTTTGGGACGTGAGCCGGAGCTGCATTAGGCATGAACAGCGCCACGCAAGCCCTATTCAAGTTGATCCACGACCGGGACGACGCCGCAGCAGCGCGGGCGTTGCTGGATCAGGGGGCTGACCCAAATGCACTTAACGAAGACGCCGAAAGCACGCCGTTGCTCGATGCCATCCTATTTGACCACGACGAAACCGTTGCGGTTTTACTGGCGCATGGCGGCGATATTTCATTACGGGTTCTTGGCAAGCCGCCAGCCCCTCTGTCGCCTTGGACCATCCTCAAAATCCGTCCGTTTTCGCCAATCTTCTGGTTCCTTGCATTGTTTGAACTTTTTTCGCGCGACCGCGATCTGGACACCCGACCTGAACTGCTAGAGAGAGGCGCCGAAAGCCAATGCGACACTCTCCCCATGGCCCGGCTACTGATCCAAAACGGCGCAGACATGATGCTGTTTGGTTCCGAGTTGCGCCCAGCCGTTACCGGCGCAGACCTGATCGCGCCACAAAACATTACGCCAGACCTGTTTCAACGCTGGTCGCAACCGCGTGAAGGCACTGCCAATCCGCAGGTTTGCGACAGCCCGTTTTACCGCGAACAGATGCGCAGCGGCAACTCGGGCTATGCAGCCAAAACCGCGGTGCTGGGGGACGTAAATGTTGATGCCACCGACCCGCCGGTCTGGTCTTTTAGTCGCTTCGGGCAAACTGCAACCCCGCTGGCTGATGGGCGGCTGGTCTTAATCGCAGGTGAACACGAAGATTTCTATGATGCTGATTTCTATATCTACAACGATGTGACTGTCTTGGATAGCTCCGGCGACGTGCAGTATTTCATCTACCCAAAAGACGTGTTTCCGCCCACAGATTTTCATACGGCAACCCTGCTACAGGACCATATCATTCTGATTGGTGCGCTCAGCCATCCAGAACTGCGCCGCGAAAATCAGACACAGGTTTTGCGCCTGAACCTGTCAGATTTTTCCATCGACCACATTGAAACCCGTGGCGAAAACCCCGGCTGGATAAACAGCCACAGCGCTGAATTGATTGACAGCGAGATCCACATCTGGGGCGGCAAGGTTGAACCAGGGTATCAGGATCTTGAGGGGCGCTATGCGCTTGACCTGACGCGCGCGGTATGGCGGCGGCTGGAATGATCTGGCGGCAGGTTGCCCCGGCAGCACAGTTGGCGCGATAGTCAGGGAACGTGGTTCCACCCCCGCCCAACTTACGCTAAACAACGCCAAGAACGGGATAAATATGCGCGAAACAATCCTTCATAAATGCGAGGTAAAAGGCCTGCGTATGACCGGGCAACGCCGGGTCATTGTTCAGGTGCTGGAAACCGCGCATCAGGACCACCCGGATGTCGAGGCTCTCTACGCCAAGGTTACCGAAATCGACCCCAGCATATCTATCGCCACCGTCTACCGCACCGTCAAATTGCTGGAAGAAGCCGGTATTCTGATCCGCAATGAATTTGCCGATGGCCGTGCCCGCTATGAAACGGCTGACCGCGAGCACCACGATCATCTGATTGATCTGAGCACCGGCAAAGTCATTGAATTCTGCGAACCGGAAATCGAGGCGCTTCAGGAAAAGCTGGTGGCAAAGCTGGGATACAAGATCCGCTTTCACCGTCTGGAAATTTACGCTGACCCCATAAATTCCGACGAAACGGACTGACCGCGCATCTTTTGCCGCTTTCCCTTCAGGTGCGAAAGCGCTATCCAGCCCCAAAATTATTCCCACCAAAAGGACACCCCCATGTCAGCAATCATCGACATCATTGGCCGTGAAATTCTTGACAGCCGGGGCAATCCGACGGTCGAAGTCGACGTGATCCTTGAAGACGGCACAATGGGGCGCGCGGCGGTGCCGTCCGGTGCATCAACTGGTGCGCATGAGGCGGTCGAAAAACGCGACGGCGACAAATCGCGTTATCTGGGCAAAGGCGTGCTTGGCGCGGTTGAGGCTGTGAACGGCGAGCTTGCTGACGGGCTGGTGGGCTATGATGCCACCGATCAGGAAGATATTGATGCCCTGATGATCGAGATCGACGGCACCGACAACAAAGGTCGCCTTGGAGCAAATGCAATTCTGGGCGTGTCACTGGCCGTAGCCAAAGCGGCGGCCGATTTCAGCGCCCTGCCGCTTTATCGTTACGTTGGCGGCTCATCGGCGCGCATTCTGCCGGTTCCAATGATGAATATCATCAATGGCGGCGAACATGCCGACAACCCGATCGACATTCAGGAATTCATGATCATGCCGGTCAGCGCGGGCAATATCCGCGACGCCATTCGCATGGGCGCCGAGGTGTTCCACACGCTTAAAGGCGAATTGTCTGCTGCCGGACACAACACCGGTATCGGCGACGAAGGCGGCTTTGCCCCAAACCTGTCGTCCAGCCGCGACGCGCTGGATTTCATCCTGAAGTCGATTGAAAAAGCGGGCTACAGGCCGGGCGAGGATATCTATCTGGCGCTCGATTGCGCGGCGTCTGAATATTTCAAGGATGGCCGCTATGAACTGGCGGGCGAAGGCAAATCGCTGACCTCTGGCGAGAACGTCGATTATCTGGCCGCGCTGGTGGCCGATTATCCGATCATCAGCATCGAAGACGGCATGGACGAAGACGACTGGGACGGCTGGAAAGCTCTGACGGATAAGTTGGGCGACAAAATCCAACTGGTCGGCGACGATCTGTTTGTCACCAATCCGACACGGCTGGCCGAAGGCATCAAACGCGGCTCGGCCAATTCTATGCTGGTCAAGGTCAACCAGATCGGCACCCTGTCCGAGACCCTGAAAGCGGTCGAAATGGCACACCGCGCGGGCTTTACCAACGTGATGAGCCACCGCTCGGGCGAGACCGAGGACGCCACCATCGCCGATCTTGCCGTGGCCACAAACTGCGGTCAGATCAAAACCGGCTCGCTATCCCGATCAGACCGGCTGGCGAAATACAACCAGTTGATCCGGATCGAGGAAATGCTGGGTGAAAGCGCGGAATATGCGGGGCGCTCGGTGTTGCGCTAAGGCTGCCCGCGTTACTGAGCCGCCTCAATCTTATCCTGCGTCTTTGTATCAAAATCACCGGCGTCATGGCGTTCGCGCAGCTGTTCTTCCAGCGGCCCGAAACTGCGGTTAACCATATTGCCGCGCTTGACAGCCGGGCGGGCAGCGATCAGTTCGGTCCATCGGATCACGTGCTTATACGACCCGACATCAAGAAATTCCCTGGACTCATATGCACCGGTGGAAACCAGCCGTCCATACCAAGGCCAAATCGCCATATCAGCAATGGTATAATCGTCACCGCAAATGAATTCCCGCTCGGCCAGATTGCGATCAAGCACATCCAGTTGACGCTTCACTTCCATCGCATAACGGTTGATCGGATATTCAAGCTTGGTTGGCGCATAGGCATAGAAATGCCCAAAGCCTCCGCCCAAAAACGGCGCGCTGCCCATCTGCCAGAACAGCCATGACAAACACTCGGCCCGGCCTGCGGGATCCGTGGGAACGAAGGCCCCAAATTTCTCGGCCAGATACAGCAGGATCGCGCCGGATTCAAAAATCCGGATCGGCTTTGGCCCGCTGTTATCCACCATCGCCGGGATTTTCGAATTTGGATTGATATCGACAAAACCGCTGGAAAACTGATCGCCTTCGCCGATGTTAATCAGATAGGCGTCATATTCCGCCCCGGAATGACCGGCAGCCAGCAGTTCTTCCAGCAAAACGGTTACCTTCACCCCATTGGGTGTGGCAAGCGAATGCAGTTGCAGCGGGTGTTTGCCCACAGCCAATGCCTTTTCATGGGTCGGCCCGGCGATCGGGCGATTGATCTTGGCAAACTGGCCGCCGCTTTCAGCGACCCATTTCCAGACTTTCGGCGGTGTGTACTCGGTGGCGTCAGTCATCGGTCAGGCCCATTTCCAAATTGTTGCGGTTGCAAAATGGGTATCGCACCGATGCAAGGGTGACAATGGCGTGCCAATCACCCTTATGTGCTTGCGGGCATTGCGCCGCCCACACCACGCGCTAGACTGCCCCCATGACCCCAGATCAGATCGTCGCCCAGCTAAACCTTGCGCCGCACCCCGAAGGTGGCTGGTATCGGCAGACATGGGTTGCCGGTGGCGCGGGCCGTGCGGCGGGAACCTGCATCTATTTCCTGCTGAAAGCGGGTGAGATCAGCCATTGGCACCGCGTCGATGCCGCCGAAATCTGGCATTACTACCGCGGCGCACCATTGCGCCTGAGCATTGCTGAAACCGCCGCAGGACCAAAACAAACCCATACCCTCGGACCCGACCTGATCGCAGGTCAGCACCCCCAGATCATCGTTCCCCCAACCCACTGGCAATCGGCCCAAACCCTGTCTCTTATACACATCTGACGCTGCCGACGACT
>JAHRVC010000058.1 GCA_019090885.1 Marinosulfonomonas sp. | reverse complement strand
TGGCGGAGAGACAGGGATTCGAACCCTGGGTGGGCTTGCACCCACAACGGTTTTCGAGACCGCCCCGTTCGACCACTCCGGCACCTCTCCGTGATGTAGGTTTTGTCGAACCGAGGGCGTGTCTACGGAATGACCGGTCGCGGCACAACCAAAAAAACGATGGTGCAGCGGTGCCCGGCCTGTTTGCACGTCGCCGCATTGTGATCTTGGAAATTGGCACGGGAGCGCATAGGTTTCGCAAAACTGACCCGGAGGTCTGATGTTTCGATTTTTGTCCGCCACACTGATCTGGATTTTCCTGACATTGCCGCTTCGCGCCGACACAGGGCAAGCGCGCGAGCTGGCCGACGCATTTCTGTGGCCCGAGATTGTTCAGATGTTGCGTCAGGAAGGCATCAACACCGGTTTGGACTTGCCCGGTGAAATGTTTCCCGAGCGCTCTGCCCCGAACTGGCAGCAGACCATCAATGCCATTTATGACGAAGACTGGATGAACAAGACCAGCCGGAAGGCGTTTGCTGAGGCGCTGGAAGATGTCGACCTCGCCCCCGTCATCGCGTTTTTCCAAAGCGACCTTGGCCGCGAAATCACCGCTTTGGAACTAGGTGCACGACTGGCCTTGATGGACCCGAGCGTTGAAGAGGCAAGCAAAGAGCATGTGGAACAAATGCGCGCAGAAAAGGATCCGCGTATCGGGTTGCTGGCAGATTTCATTACCGCCAACGATCTGCTGGAATCCAACATCGTCGGCGCGCTCAATTCGAATTTCGCCTTTTACGTCGGCCTGTCTGACGGCGGGGCCTTTCCCAATCCGCTAAGTCAGGATCAGATGTTGGCAGAAGTCTGGGAGCAGGAAAGCACGATCCGCGAAGACGTTGAAGACTGGCTGTTTTCGTTTCTGGCGTTGGCCTATCAACCGCTTACCGACGCTGAACTGCAAACCTATATTGACGTTTCAAACACGCCGGTCGGGCAGACGATGAACCACGCGCTGTTTGTCGCCTTTGATGAGATGTTTGACCAGATTTCCCGTGAACTGGGGCTGGCCGTGGCGCAGGTGATGGCCGGTCAGGATTTGTGAGGCGCGAATAAATCCGGTATCTGCTATCCAGATCTTACCAAAGGATTACCGCCCATGCATTTAGCCGGATCATGCCACTGCAAAGCCGTCACATTCACCGTTCAGAGCACCCATCCATACCCCTACAATTTTTGCTACTGTGAGATTTGCCGAAAAACTGCCGGTGCGGGCGGCTTTGCGATCAATTTGAACGCTGATTTCGCCAGTCTGAAGGTGACCGGTGGCGATAATATTCGTAGCTACCGCGCGAAAATTACCGATGCCGCCAGCGGTAAGATCAGCGACAGCCCGGCCGAACGCAATTTCTGTGGCACCTGTGGCAGCGCACTATGGCTGTGGGATTCCCGCTGGCCGGATCAGATGCACCCGCATGCCGCGGCCATAGACACACCGTTGCCTGTTCCACCGGTGCGCACCCATTTGATGTTGGGCAGCAAAGCGGGCTGGGTTGAGCCTGATATCCGGGCCGGGGACAAAGAATTTGACGCTTACCCGAACGAAGGAATTGCGGATTGGCATAAGCAGTTGGGGTTGGAGCGGTAGTGGTCGGGCTGTGTGGCGAAGGAGGGCTGTGGATGTCGGGTTTGAGACCTAAATGCCATATTTCTGCGGCCCCGCGAATGGCGGCTTACCCAACAGCTGTTCGTGGCACCAATTCTGCAAATGGCAGGTCTGCCCGGACGGCCACTGTCCAACCCGGTGCGTTTGGCGGCGAAGTGAAATTCTAGGAACCTCCGGTTGCCTTCTGCAAGTCCGAGCGCCATTTTTTGGCGTGCCTCTCTGAATTAAGATCCCCGAAAGATAGAATGATGACCGAATTTAATATAGCTCAACCGACAGACAAGCGTCCGCTTTTCCTGTTCCTTGCGCTGGTGACCTCTTTTGCGGCCGCCGGCTATGCCGTTGCAATGTCCATGGGCGACGACAATCGGACGGGTGGTCTTTTCATAGTACAATTCGCGCCGCTTGTGGCCGCGTTCATCACCAAGTTTGTATTTCAACGCAATCTGCGTGGTTTGGGCTGGGGTTGGGGAAAAACCCGATATCAGATAGCAGCCTACGGGTTGGCATTTCTGTTGCCGTTGATCAGCTTTGGCCTGGTATGGTTGCTTGGCTTTGGTGGGTTCTACAATGTGGCATTCATCGCCGAGGCCCGGGCAGGCATTGCCGAAAGCTTTGGGCAAAACATAAGCTCGCCCTGGGGTGTTATGCTGGCGTTGATCACGGTCGGCGGCATAGTCGGTATGCTTACGGCATTCGGCGGTATTGGCGAGGAATTGGGTTGGCGCGGTTTCTTGGTGCCGGAGCTTTACAAGCACTATGATTTCACCAAAACTGTGCTGATTAGCGGTGTGATCTGGGCGATCTATCACTGGCCATTAATCATTTTGTTGATGGGGCCGCGCCTTGGCGTTTCGCCGATTCCGTTAATGGCTTTCGTTCTGATCGCATCCATCGGGCTTAGCACTATAATGGCCTGGTTTCGTCTGAGATCCCGCAGTGTGTGGACCGCCGTAATCTTTCACATGGCTTTGAATGTTCACACGCAGGGGTTTTTCCAGAACCTGACGGTCAAAACATCTTGGCTCACACATTATATTTCTGGAGAGCACGGGTTGATGCTGGCGATTGTGAGTGCGGCGGCTGGCTATTGGTTTTGGTCGAGGCGCGCTCAACTGTCGACAAATGATATGTAGGGTTCATTTGAGAAGCGGCCATGGCAAACGGCAGCTAGCTCCGCTTAGCCGCCGTCGATCATGCCGCCATTTCTCTGTCTGCCCCGAACCAAAGCTCATGGCAGAGTATCCCACACCACGATTGTTCAACCCAACTTCGCCGCCAACCCAACCGATCACCCTTCCATACCGATACACGCATCCGCTTTACACCATACCACTTGACTCACCCCCCCATATCCCAGATAAGCCGCCATTCCTGACAGGCACATGCCTGCGGGAGCTATTTGAATGACGCTCAGCAGAGCGCGCTGTTTGTGGCGACCAATCGGTCAAAACGCCCGGCAACGGGGGCCAAAGAACGCGGAAATATAAGGAAGTCGCATATGTTTGCGGTCAT
>JAHRVC010000057.1 GCA_019090885.1 Marinosulfonomonas sp. | reverse complement strand
TGGTCCTGTCGCGGTTTAGTGCCGCTCCGAGTGCTCATTTAAGCGGCGATCCTTTCGAAAGCCAAGGGGCTTTTCCAGCCTAGTGCCGAATGTCGGCGGCGCGGGTTGTAGAAGCCGTTGATGTATTCAAAGATGGCAACCTCAACCGCTCGGCGTGTTTGCCAGGAATGTCGCCAGATCAACTCAGCTTTGATGGTTTTGAAGAAGGTTTCCATTGCGGCGTTGTCATAGCAATTGCCTTTGCCACTCATCGACACCCTGAACCCATGCTGTCGCAGGATTTTCTGATAGTCATGCGAACAGTATTGACTGCCCCTGTCAGAATGGTGGATGCAACCTTTAGGCGGTCGACGCAGGGCAATAGCCATGTTCAACGCCCGGATCGCAAGGTCGCGTTTCATCCGATTGCTGACAGCCCAGCCAATCACACGCCTGGAATGCAGATCCAGAACCACCGCCAGATACAGCCAGCCTTCTTGGGTCCAAACATAACTGATGTCGACAACCCACTTTTGGTTGGGATGATCCGCCACAAATTTCCGGTTCAGCAGGTTCGGTGCAATATTGAACTTGTGATTACTGTCCGTTGTAACCTTGTGCTTGCGGGTCCTGATCACCGATATATTGTTCTGGCGCATCAAGCGACCGACACGGCGATGGCCGACGTCCAGGCCAATCTCTTTCAACTCTTCGGTCATCCGTGGTCGACCATAACTTTGCAAGCTCAGGCGATGCTGTTCTCGAATGTGGGCTAGCAAAACCATGTCTTCACGCTGACGCAAGCTGATTGGGCGGGACCGATAGGCGCGATAGCCTCGCGAGCTGACATTCATGATTTGGCACAAACGACCAGTTGGCAAGGCAGTCCTGTTTTCTTCGATAAACCTAAACCTCATGGCTTTTGTCCCGCGAAGAATACTGTGGCCTTTTTTAACACTTCCCTCTCCTCTCGCAGAAGTCGGTTTTCTTTGCGCAGCATAGCGACTTCTCGCTCCAGGTCAGACTGGACAGACGGCTCGGGTAAGGTTTTTCGATCCTGTTGAACCCAGCGGCTCAGCGTTGAAAACCCAATGCCAAAATCGGATGCAACCTGTTTTCGTGTTAGCCCACTTGTCAGCGCAACACGCACCGCCTCTTGCCTAAACTCGGCTGTGTGTTTCGTTCCCATAATTGTTCTCCTTTTGCGCATAATATGCGGTTAAAGGAGCGGCACAATTCCGCGACAGGACCATTTTCCAGCTTCTGCGCCGCCCATCCCCAAATGGCATGCCAACCGAATATCACCGGAGCGTGAAGAGAAGGTGCTTCATCTTCGGCGAAAGTATCACATTGGGCCGATACGGATCGTTTGGTATCTGGAGCGTTGCCCTACAATCGGAAATCCGGGTGCGAACGTCGGCCGTTAACAGTCAGAGCACCCGTCGCTGTGATATAATGACCATATAGAACACCTCCTGCATCAGTGGTAACAGGTATGCATGGGTGCAATTACGTCACTTTTTGTTCGCAAGGTCGTCACTGCGGCGGGCCGTTCGGTTGATGGCGACGCGCTTTTGCGGTCGGTCGGTGTCGATCCCGACGACAAAACAGATGTCAAAAAGATGGTCTCGGACGCGCACTATTATGCGCTTTTGGAAACGATAATGGCTCAGCTTGACGATGCGAGCGGGTTTCCGGTCCGGGTCGGGCAATCCATGTGCTGCGACGATTATGGTGCATTCGGGCTTGCCTGGAAGACCGCACCGACCCTTCGCGGCTCGTTCGAGCGTGCCGAAAGATACGCCCGGCTGATGTCTTCTGTTGTGGAATACGAAGTGCGAAACCACGACAAGGGCGCATATTTTATGCTGCATCGCGAAGGCGAGCGTCGCCTTGGGCTGCGACTGTCGAACGAAATGACGCTTGCCAGTGTTGCTTCGATTTCGCGGCAGGTCACGCCTGGATCTTTCGCCCCGCTTGAGGTCCATTGCAAACATCCTGCACCGGCGACAGTTTCCGCGCATGAGCAGTATTTTGGATGTCCGATCATTTTCGGTTCGGACATGGATGCATTGCTGGTGTCCTCAGAGGCGCTGGCATGTCCCAATCGTCTTGGCGACCCGGCGGTTTCGCGGTTTCTAGAGGCGCATCTGGACGCGGAAATCGCGACCGGGACCCAAACGACCTCGTTCGAGCAGGTGCTTGTTCGGCGCATCTCGGAACGTCTGAGCGACGGGCCTCCACGGGCCGCAGAGATCGCGAAAGAGATGGGTGTGAGCGAGCGGACCCTGCATCGGCGGCTGTCCGAAGGCGGGGTGTCGTTTCAAGGCCTGTTAAACCAGACGCGTCGGCGCCTTGCCGAAGGGCTGCTTGTCCAAAGCGACCATTCGATTGCAGAAATCGCCTTTTTGACCGGGTTCTCGGAACAAAGCTCTTTCAGCCGTGCCTTCCGGGGCTGGCTGGACCAGACCCCCGCGTCGTTTCGCGAGATCAACAAACACATCTAAAAACGTCCAGCTTGGCAGGAACGGACAAAACATTGTCCGGGTCCGTCAATACGCGCGCCGCGTGGCGGGCGCATCTTGCCTGCATCACCCGATTAAATGGAGAACCATGATGCAGACCCAACCCATCCTCGTCATCGGCGCTACCGGTAAGACCGGACGGCGCATCGCCAAGACCTTGTCTGAGAACGGCTACACCGTACGCCATGGCACGCGCGCCGCGCCGATTCCGTTCGACTGGGACAATCAGGCCACCTGGGCCCCGGCCCTTGATGGCGTGTCGGCAGCCTATATCTCGTATTTCCCTGACCTTGCCTTTCCCGGTGCCGCCGAAAAGATCGAGACGCTGTCGGCGCTGGCGAAGGCGGCCGATGTCGGTCGGCTGGTGCTTTTGTCAGGGCGTGGTGAGGCCCATGCCGAGGTTTGCGAGGACATCGTGCGTAACTCCGGCGTTGATTTCACCCTCGTCCGCTGCGCCTGGTTCGCCCAGAATTTCAGCGAAGGCTATCTTCGCGACCCGGTCCTGGAAGGTGTCATCGCCATGCCGGGGGGGGACGTGGCCGAACCGATCGTCGATGTCGACGATATCGCCGCCGTCGCGGTCGCGGCCCTTACCGAAAAGAAACACTCGGGAAAGCTTTATGAGATCACCGGCCCCCGCCTGATGACTTTTGCCGAGATGGCAGCCGATCTTGGCACGGCGACAGGGCGCGATATCCGGCATATGCCGATCACATTCGAGCAGTTTCATGCCGGTCTCGTCCAGGTCGGCGGAGAGTTCATAGCGGATGTTTTCACTGGCATCGCACGGGAAACACTCGGCGGGCGCAACGCTTGGCTTGGCGATGGTGTCCAGCGTGCCCTTGGCCGCGCCCCGCGCGACTTTTCGACGTTCTGCCGAAAAGCGGTCGCTGACAGTGCATGGCACCTGGCTGAATGATCGAGAGCCGGGGCAATGCCCCGGCGCTTCCCCGCACAGCATTATCCTTAGGAGTGATGACATGACTACAAACCGGACCCAGAAGATCGTTCTTTCCGTCAGCGGCCTGACCGCTACCGGAATTGGATTTACCCTCGTGACTATACCTGCCGCGTTCTATTCCACCTACGGCATTGAACTGGGCGGTGACCCGAGCCTGATGAGCGAAATCCGCGCACCGGGCGGAGCGCTGCTGGCCATGGGACTGTTCATGCTAAGCGGCCTCATACGTCCAAGATTCGCAGGTGTTTCGCTGTCCATCGGTGCGGGCGTATTTCTGTCCTACGGACTGTCGCGCTGTCTTTCATTTGCTCTCGACGGTTGGCCGGACAGCGGCCTTGTTCTTGCCGCGGGTTTCGAGATTTTGGTTGGCGGATTTTGCTTGTTCGCGTTGCGCCCCCGCAGACCCGCTGGTGAGCCCGGCATTCTACCGACCATACCGCAAAATCGGATGCCACTATAATCTTCGGTTCCGGCCTGTCCGCTCCAAAAAACGGGGCGGGCACATCGCCACTCACAACTGCAACCCGGTCTGAAAGGACATACAATGTCGCTCTGGTTCTTCGTTCTCTGCCAGTTCTCCATCCTGGCCTACGCTATTCTTGGCGGCGTCTTCCTTGCATTCTCGGATTTCATCATGCGCGCACTTGCCAACACCAGCGGAACCGGTGGGATCGAGGCCATGCAGGTGATTAACCGCGAAGTCTTTCGTTATGTTTTCATGATCCTGTTCATCGGCATGGCAGCTATTTCGGTTCTGATCGCGGGTTACTCCGGCTTCAACCAAAGTGGGCCTGCCGCATATCTGATCGCGGGCGCAGCACTTGTGTATCTCATCGGCGGCTTTGGCGTGACGGTCGTCTTCAATGTGCCGCTGAATGAGGTGCTGGCGACAATGGATACCAGTTCAAAGGCGACGCATGATTTCTGGACCAACTCCTACTTGCCGCGCTGGACCTTCTGGAACAGCGTTCGGACCGTGGCCTGCATTCTTGCAGCCGGTTTGTTGCTAATCGGGTTGGTTGGGTCGGTGCCGGCATCGGCAAGTTGAAAAGACATTCCGCTCGGGAAAACACTGCGTGTTGGTGCCGCCATCGGGCATCAGTGCCACCAGTTCAACCACCAGAAACCGGGACAGGCGAAAATTGATATTCAATTTAGCGGCCCGATGATGCCAATGCAGGTGCAACAGAATGCAAACTGACGAAGACATACTTCAAAAGCACCGCAATCTGATATTGCAGGCATCCGGCGACGGTGTGTACGGAATTGACGCCGACGGTTTGACGACGTTTTCCAATCCGGCGGCGGAGCGTCTTACCGGGTATTCGTCCGAAGAACTGGTTGGCAAAGGATCGCACGCTTTGATCCATCATTCGCATGCCGATGGCAGTCATTTTCCCAACACGGAATGCCCGATTTACGCCGCCTTCAAAGACGGCAAGGTGCACCGTGTCACGGACGAGGTTTTCTGGCGCAAGGACGGGTCGAATTTTCCGGTCGAATATATTAGCTCGCCGATCATCGATAACGGTGAAATTACCGGTGCCGTCGTGTCGTTTCGCGACATCACCGACCGCAAGCAGGCCGAGATGGCCCTGTCGGAAAGCGAAGAACGATACCGCAAGATTGTCGAAAGCACGCATGAGGCGATTATTCTGGCGCGGGTTTCGGATGGCGTCATGCTGGATGTTAACGACGAAGCCTGCCGCATGCTGGGAATTACGCGCGACGCGTTGATGACCAAGACGGCCGAAGACCTTCACCCGCATCAGATGGGTGTTCACCGCGAGTTCATGGCGTCACTGTTGGCAACCGGCAAAGTTAAGACCGACAAGCTCAGTTGGCTGGCCAGCAATGGTACACCGATACCGTTGCGTGTTTCGGCAAGTGTGGTCCAGTTGCAAGAGGCGCGGTGCATCCTGTTTATTGCCCAGGACATGCGCGAGTACCTGAAGGCCGAACAACGGGCGCGCAAATTGCAGGCCGACCTGCATCACGGCGCACGGGTCAGCAGCATGGGCGAATTGGCATCGGGCCTGGCGCATGAGCTTAATCAACCGCTGGCGGCGATGATGAACTACCTGCAGGCTTGCAAGATGCTGATCGACGCTGCGGACACAGGCGCGCCGGGCAAAGTGTTAGAATACTTGAGCAAGGCCGCAGCTCAGGCAGAACGCGCGGGAAAGATCATTTCCGGGCTAAGGTCGTTTGTTCAAAAAGGCGAATGTAACCGAACCGCTGGCGATCTGAACGAAATTGCCAAAGAGGCAATCGGACTTTTGGCCCCAAATGCGACCGCGGAAGGTATTGATTTCAGAACTATATTTTCCAGTGATCTGCCGCGCATTTCTGTGGACCGCATTCAGATACAGCAGGTGGTGTTCAATCTGGTCCGAAACGCCATTGAGGCGCTTTCGACAGTTGCAGACGCACAGTTGACGGTCACGACATCGGCGAGCAACGACAATTCGGTGCAGATATGCATATCTGACAACGGTCCTGGCGTGAGTGATGACATGCTTACCAAACTGTTTGTCGCGTTCACCACAACCAAATCCGGTGGCATGGGGGTCGGCCTGTCGATCTGCAAATCCATCGTCGAAGATCACGGTGGGCAAATCCGGGCGGACCGAAATCCAGGCGGCGGCCTGAGATTTGCAGTCACCTTGCCTGCTGAAGTTGGGGGCAGCCCGGATGTCTGATGTGCAAACCGTCTTTATTGTCGACGATGATGATCCGGCGCGAGAGTCACTGGCTGCTCTGCTGGAAGCCGCCGGTTATACGGTCGCCCAGTTCAATTCCGGAACGGCGTTTCTGGACAAAGTAACATCGACTCAGAACGGATGCCTGGTGCTGGACGTGCGCATGCCCGGTCTCAGCGGCCCAGAAGTGCAGGCCAGACTGGCAGAGCGGAATATTGTCATGCCCGTCATCATCATGACAGGCAATGGCGATCTGACAATGGCGGTGCGTGCAATGAAGGCTGGCGCGGTGGATTTTCTGGAAAAAACGTCCAATGTCGATGAAATCACCGCAGCCGTTCGCACCGCATTGAGCAAAATTGCCAAGACTTGTGATGCGGATAATCAGGCCGGGGAAATCCGGCAGCGATTGGACCGCCTGACCGCACGTGAGAGACAGGTTCTGGACGAATTAGTTATCGGCAACCTTAACAAGGTTATTGCCTATAATCTGGATATCAGCCCGCGAACGGTTGAAATTCATCGCGCCCGCACGATGGAAAAGATGCAGGCCCGCAATCTGGCGCATCTTGTTCGTCTTGCCGTGAGTGCCGGTGTGGCGGTGGCTGACCCGACCTGAGGCTACGTAATGGCCCGTATTTCCGGATGTATTCCTACTGACTATCTTTGCCATGCAATAAAGATGAACCGTGAAATCAATTGGTGTGCATCAGCCGCCGCGATTAGAAAGTGAACACCCAATTTCAAAGCTTGCCCAAAATTCGATCATTGTTCTGGACGACGATGAGGCTGTGCGCGACTCGCTGTCGGTAATGCTGTCGCTTGCCGGGCTGCGGATCGACACGTGTAAATCCGGCGCAGAGCTTTTGGCTTTGCTTGCGCACAGAACGCCGGACTGTCTGGTTATTGACGTGCACATGCCGGGCATGAACGGGCTGGAATTGGTTGAGCGGCTGAATGTTGAGGGTGCCGACGTCCCGGTTATTCTAATCTCGGGCAACATAGATGCCGCGACAGAAAAGCTGGCCCGCCGGTTGGGCGTAAAGCACCTGCTGCGGAAACCGGTGCCCGGTACCACGCTGATCAAGACTGTGAAGGGCATTGTCGGCTGAGCCGGTGATTGCGCAGTATACGTAGTTGCCCCTAGGTAATTCTCCGAATTTCTGACCTGCCGGTCTTTGGCTAGGGTCTCGGTACGCCATCTCATCAATCGATGGAAAACCGAACCAGGAACCATTCAAACACTTCCCTGACCGCAAGCTGCTTCCCAAACGGTCAGTCCCCCGCCTGTGGCGCTTCTTCCCGGCGTCACAGGCACCCCCATACTCATGGAGACGACAATGAACGATTTTAGAACCATCCTGACCGCCATCCTGCCACTGCCGGTGGTATTCGGCGCGGTTATCAGCGCCACCGACTTTGCAGCAAACGCACATTCAGGACCGTCTATCGCACAATACGCCGACCCCGCCGAACCGGCCCTGCCGGCAAGCGACATGATCGTCACCATGGCTGACACGGCGATTGTCATCACCGATCCGCAGATTGATTTCCTGTCGCCCAATGGTGTGACATGGGGCGTTGTCGGCGAGAGTGTGACCGAGCACAACGTCGTCGAAAACCTCGCCACGCTGATCGATACGGCGAAATCCAGCGGCATGCCGCTGTTTATCTCGCCGCACCATTATTTCCCGACCGACCACGGATGGCAATTCGAGGGTCCGCTGGAAAAGCTGATGCACGCAATCGGTATGTTTGATCGTGCAGGGCCGCTGACGCTGGACGGCTATGACGGTTCTGGCGCAGATTTCATGCCGCAATACAAAGCCCAGATTCTAGATGGCGAAACCGTCGTGACCAGCCCGCACAAAATCTACGGGCCGGAACAGAATGATCTGGTTCTGCAACTGCGCAAGCGCGGTATCACCAAGGTGATCCTTGCCGGAATGTCGGCCAATCTGTGCACCCAGGCGCATCTTTATGAGCTGCTGGAGCAGGGGTTTGAAGTGGCCGTTGTGCGTGATGGAACTGCCGCCGCCAAACTGCCCGAAGGCGACGGATATCTGGCCGCACTGATCAACTTTCGCTATGTCGCCAACGGACTTTGGACGACCGAACAAGTTGTCGCAAAAATCGCCGCGGCGAAATAAGTCGCACCGCCAGCCGGTTGCCCCGCTGACCGGCTGGCCCCACCCTCAAAACCAGCACAGGAAACAAGAATATGAAACTCAATGATACTCTTACCACGAACGCTCATTGGTTGCTGCGGATCGCAATTGCCAGCGTTTTCCTTTTTCACGGCAGTCTGAAATTTATGAATCTCGAAGGTTTTGCGCAGATGCTGCCGGTATCATACACCGAGGTGTTTTTGGTCGCATTGGCCGAAACCGGCGGTCCCCTGCTGTTGATCTTTGGCGGCTTTGGCAAACTGCCGGTATTCGATTTGGCCACCCGTATCGGGGCGCTGATGAACGTGCCGGTAATGATCGGCGCGATTACCAAAGTGCACTGGGGCCAGTGGAATTTCCTGCCCTCCGAAACCCACCCCATCGGCGGCATTGAATTTCAGACTGTGTTGATCCTGATCATGCTCTACATCGCGATTATCGGAAATTCCGGTCTGAGCGCGAGGGCCAATGATGCAGGGTTTTCCGGGCACATAGCCTGACACCCGCATCGAAATGCGACCGGGCAGCAGTTTAGTGCCCGGTCGCAAAACACCTGGAAAAAAAGGAATTTGAGCAATGTCTCTTGTTATGAATCATACCTCACCCAATCTTGCGCACCCGAAAGACAATTCGTCAGCCAAATCCTTGCACGAGGAAGTCGCGATGACAGCACATGATCTGCGGAACCCTTTGGCCTGCATTGTGTCGACCCTGGAATTGTTGGAACCCAAAGCCAAGAACGGCCCGAAAAAAGATATCGGCAATGCCGTTCAGCGAGGTCTGCGCGCCGCCGACCGGATGGAGGATATGCTTCAACGCTTGATGCATAACACCGCTCGTCCGGCTATCGCGCCCCGAGCGGACACGGCAGTTTGCAACCTGCGCTCTGTCATGGAAGTCGTTGCAGAGAACAACCTGCTGGCTGCGCGAAAAAAGGAAATTACATTTCGTTTGTCGGGGTTGGAAATTCGGGCCAGATCGCGCGAGGAACTGTTGATCCAGGCCTTCGACAATCTCGTCAACAACGCCGTCAAATATTCCTATTTTGGCACGGAAATCTGGTGCCGGACCGGGCAAGACGCACGCTCGGTTTTCATTTCCGTCAGCAACCAGGGTACGGGTCTGTCCCGCAAGGACCTTTCGCTGCTGGGGCAACCTTTTCAACGCCTGTCGGCAATACCCACCGGCGGCGAGACAAGCACCGGCCTAGGCCTTTGGTCTACACGCCGGATCGCCGATGCACTGGGTGGCAGCCTCACCGCTGAAAGTGGCGGTTTCAATAAGGGCGCGACGTTTACCCTAAGGCTTCCGGTGGTGTTGTCAGAAGAAACCTGCTTGAGCGGGGCAGGGCTCTGAATTAGCGTCCGGATATAACAAAACCCAACCCATTTTGATACTTCAAAACGAGCCCTGAGATAATCCGGCTGGCGGTGATGCTGTACGTTCGGTTCCCGCTGTCGCTTCGAAACGTGGAAGACCTGCTTCACGAGCGCGGCGTCGATGGCAGTCCCGAAACTATCCGGTTTTGGTGGAATAGATTTGGCTCGATGTTCGCCTCTGAAATACGGAAAAACCGGATCAGTCGAATGCGCGCA
>JAHRVC010000056.1 GCA_019090885.1 Marinosulfonomonas sp. | reverse complement strand
GCCCGGTGCAGATCCGGCATATGGAAAAGCACGGCGCGCCCTGCCGGGTGATCGCGCCGGGGCGGGTGTATCGCAGCGACTATGACCAGACCCACACGCCGATGTTCCATCAGGTCGAAGGGTTGGCGATTGATAAAGATCTGTCGATGGCCAACCTGAAATGGGTGCTTGAGGAGTTTTTCAGCGCGTTCTTTGGCATCGACGTGAAAACCCGGTTTCGCGCGTCACATTTCCCGTTCACGGAACCATCGGCCGAGGTTGATATTCAGTGTTCATGGGTGAACGGCCAGTTGAAAATCGGCGAGGGTGACGGCTGGATGGAGGTTCTGGGTTCCGGCATGGTGCATCCAAAGGTTTTGATCGCCGCCGGGGTGGACCCGGATAAATGGCAGGGCTTTGCCTTTGGCATGGGGATCGACCGGATCGCGATGCTTAAGTACGGGATACCGGATTTAAGGGCGTTTTTTGATTCAGATTTGCGGTGGTTGCGGCATTATGGGTTTGCCGCGCTGGATGTGCCGACGTTGCATGGAGGGGTGAGTGGGTAGTGGATGAGTTCGGCGACCCAAAGAGAGAACAAGAATTAATAGACCGGATGGCTGCTACGTCGGCTACACGAGGCCTAGAAGGATTTGCGCTTGAGTTAGAGCGCCGAATTGAAGCGAAGGCTGGAATTTTGCTTTCGCATATATCGATAATGATAGCGGTCACGGGCGTTCTTTTTGCCTTTGAAGAAATCAAGCCTTTAAGGGTAATACTCTTGGGGAGTGAGTTAGTGCTATACTTGCTACTTGCGCTTGTGTGCATATGGCTCCAACGAGAAATTCCCGAATCCCTATTAAAAGAAGCGCTGAAACAAAATTCCATCAAGAAAAAGGCAGGTAGTTTTTCTCAATCCGACCGGGTTCTCTACGATGCAGCATTGAAAAAAGAATGGCTGTTTAGGCACACGCAGAACGTATTGATCCCACTAACTGTGGCTTTAGCAGGAACAATTGTCTGGACACTGTTTGATTTCATTGCTGCGCCAGAAGGGTTTGGCGCAATGGGTGGCGGTCAGAATGCCCACCCTACGGATGGACGAGAGTGATGGGATTCGATCTTGATGATATCGCCCGGCTTGCCGGGCAGCGCCCGGACCTCCCCCATGGGGAGGGCGCTTTGCACCCACCCCGAGGTCCGAACGCTGCCCTATGTATGAATAAGGAAATAGACGCATGAAATTCACACTCTCCTGGCTGCGCGAGCATCTTGAAACAGACGCCTCTCTGGATGAGATCACCTATGCCCTGACCGATCTTGGTCTTGAGGTCGAAGAGGTGGTGAACCCCGGCGATGCGCTGCGTGAATTTACGCTTGGGCATGTGAAATCGGCTGAAAAACACCCCGATGCCGACCGGTTGCGCGTGTGCATCGTTGAAACTGACGAGGGCGACAAACAGATCATTTGTGGTGCGCCGAACGCTCGGGCCGGGATCACCGTCGTGGTGGCCAAACCGGGGATGTATATTCCGGGCATCGATACCACGATCAAGGTCGGCAAAATTCGCGGCGTTGAAAGCCACGGGATGATGTGTTCCGAGCGCGAGATGCAGCTGTCGGACGAACACGACGGGATTATCGAACTGTCCGAGGGCAAAGTCGGCGACCGGTTCATTGATATTCTGGCCGCGTGCGATCCATCCCGCGTTGACCCGATGATTGATATCGCGATCACGCCCAACCGCCCCGATGCGCTGGGTATTCGCGGCATTGCGCGCGATCTGGCAGCGCGCGGGCTTGGCACGCTGAAACCGGCGCCTGATGTTGTGGTTGCGGGCAGTTTTGACAGCCCGATCAACGTGACGATTGATGATGATACGGCGGGCGATGGTTGTTTGGTATTCATGGGGCGGATGATCCGTGGTGTCAAAAACGGCCCCAGCCCGAAATGGTTGCAGGACCGGCTGCGCGCGATTGGCCTAAGGCCGATTTCGGCGCTGGTCGATGTGACGAACTTTTTCACCTATGACCGCAACCGCCCGCTGCACGTGTTTGATGCAGGCAAGGTTAGTGGCGATCTGCGGGTGCATAAGGCGCGCGGCGGCGAGGTGTTGATGGCGCTGGACGACAAGGAATACACGATGGCCCCCGGCATGGTGGTGATCTCCGATGACACTGGCGTTGAAAGCATCGCCGGGATCATGGGCGGGCTGGCAACGGGTTGCACCGAGGATACGACGGATGTTTTCCTTGAGGCGGCTCTGTGGGACACGATTTCGATTGCCAAGACTGGGAGGGCGCTAAAGGTAAACTCGGACGCGCGCTATCGCAACGAGCGCGGGATTGACCCGGCGTTCAATGCCCCCGCGATTGAACTGGCCACAAAGATGATTATGGATTTATGTGGTGGCGAGCCTTCCAATGTGGTTGTCGCGGGCGCGGTTCCTGACGTAGCGCGCGCCTATCCGATTGATACCGACCGGGTGCAATCGCTGGTGGGCATGGACATTCCCGCCAAGCAGCAATTCGCCAGCCTGACAGCGCTGGGATTTGAGGTTAAGGGCAACATGGCGCATGTACCGTCTTGGCGCCCTGATGTGCAGGGATCGGCGGATCTGGTGGAAGAAGTGGCGCGCATGGCGTCGCTGACCAAGCTGCAAGGCAAGCCGATGGCACGGCTGGCTGTGGGTGTGACCCCGCCGATCCTGACGCCAATGCAACGGCGCGAGGGAACAGCCCGGCGCACAGCAGCGGCACTTGGATACAATGAATGTGTGACCTATTCGTTCATCGACCAGCCCGCAGCGGCGCTGTTTGGCGGTGGTGCGGATGCGGTAAAACTGGCCAACCCGATTTCCAGCGAGATGAGCCACATGCGCCCCGATCTGCTGCCCGGCCTGTTGCAGGCAGCGGCCCGCAATCAGGCGCGCGGGTTCATGGATCTGGCCTTGTTTGAGGTCGGCCCGGCGTTTTCAGGTGGTGAACCTGCGGACATGCAATTGCAGGTCAGTGGCCTGTTGGTGGGCCATACCGCCGGGCGTGACCCGCATCAGCTGCGCCGCGTTGCAGATATTTATGACGTCAAAGCAGACGCCGAGGCGGTTCTGGCATCAATTGGCGCCCCCACACGCGTGTCGATCAGGCGAGAGGCCCCCGACTGGTGGCATCCGGGCCGGTCCGGGCAGATTGCGCTTGGGCCCAAGAATATTCTGGCGGTATTTGGCGAAGTTCACCCGCGGATATTGGCGGCGATGGATGTCAAAGGCCCGGCGATGGCGTTCACTGTGTTTCCCGACCGGGTGCCGTTTCCCAAAAAGGTTACCACGACGCGGGCTGCATTGGCACTGAACGATCTGCAGGCGGTCGAGCGGGACTTTGCCTTTGTAGTGGACGGCGAAGTTGAAGCATTAACGTTGGTTAATGCGGCGGCTGGGGCTGACAAAGCGTTGATCGTGTCGGTGCAGGTATTTGACGAATTCAAAGGTGAGCGGGCCGAAACCCAGATGGGTGCTGGAAAGAAATCACTGGCTATATCAGTGCGGTTGCAACCTGTTGAAAAGACCCTGACTGAGGCGGAAATTGACGGTGTTGGCGCAAAAATTATTGCTCAGGTTGCCAAGGTGACGGGCGGCGTTCTGCGCGGATAATAAAATTCGGGCCGGGGTGCCCGTGAAATAGGAGTAGTTCGCATGACGATGAAGGTTTATCTTTCCGGCGAAATCCACACCGACTGGCGCGATCAGATAATTGATGGTGCGGCTGGGCTGGATGTCGAGTTTGCCAGTCCGGTGACGGATCACGAAGCATCTGACGATTGTGGTGTAGCAATTCTTGGGGCCGAGCCGGATAAAATCTGGCATGACAGTAAAGGTGCCAAACTTAACGCCATCCGCACCCGCAAGGGAATTTCCGATGCGGATGTTGTCGTGGTGCGCTTTGGCGAGAAATACAAACAGTGGAATGCCGCGTTTGATGCGGGCTATGCGGCGGCACTTGGAAAATCACTGATCGTTTTGCATGGGCCCGAGCACGTTCACCCCTTGAAAGAAGTGGACGCCGCGGCGCTGGCAGTGGCGCAAGAGCCGCGGCAGGTGGTCGAAGTTTTGCGTTACGTTTTGACGGGCGCTTTGCCCGCCTAATCGCGCGGCGGGATGTTCTTGGCGCGCTGAACTGCCGGGCGGGCGTAAAAGCGGTCTTTGTAGGCGACTAGATTTTTTAGATCATGCCAGCCAACAACGTCTTGCGCCTCGTAAAATTCCAGCCCGTTCAGCCATGGCGCAATAGCAATATCCGCTATGGAATAGTCGCCGGCGATCCAGTCCTTGCCCTCAAGTTGTTGGTTCAGAACATTCAGCAGCCGTTTGGCCTCGGCCACAAAACGCTCGACCGGGCGGGGGTCTTCGATTTCTGCGCCTGCAAACTTATGGAAATACCCAAGCTGCCCGAGCATTGGACCAAGCCCGCCCATCTGGAACATAACCCATTGGATGGCTTTGTATTTATCAGCAGCGGTATTCCCGATTAACTTGCCAGATTTTTCAGCGAGATAAATCAGGATTGCTCCGCTTTCAAACAGACCCAAAGGTTCGCCATCGGGGCCGTTCGGGTCAATGATCGCCGGTATTTTGTTGTTGGGGTTCAGCGATAGAAACTCTGGCGTGGTCGTGTCGCCAAAAATACTGATTTTATGCGCTTCATAGGCCAGCCCCATTTCTTCCAGCGCGATCGAAACCTTTACGCCATTGGGTGTCGGGAACGAATACAGCTGAATAACATCCGGGTTTTTGGCGGGCCATTTTTTTGAAATTGGAAAGTCTGCAAGTGTGGGCATTTTGGTATCCTTTTGAATTATCGTTGATACATAGCCCCGATTTCCCTTTCGGGAAGGGCTGGTGGCGTGCAATTTCGTGCGATGGTGTGTGCGAAAATGCGCAGACAACTACAAAAAACATCCAGGGAGCTAACGATGCTTAACGAATTCAAAGATTTTATCGCCAAAGGCAATGTCATGGACATGGCTGTTGGTATCATTATTGGCGCGGCCTTTACGGCAATTGTCGGCTCACTGGTGTCCGATCTGGTGAACCCGATCATCAGCCTGTTCATGGGCGGCATTGATTTTTCCAGCCTTTATGTGTTGCTGGGCGACGGCGAATATGCGTCGATGGCCGACGCTGAAGAGGCGGGCGCAGCGGTGTTTGCATACGGACGCTTCATCATGGCGATCATCAATTTTGTGATCATTGCTTTCGTTGTGTTCATGCTTGTGCGGGCGGTCAACAAGACTAAGAAAGCCGAAGAAGAGGCACCCAAAGCTGATCCCGGTCCGTCGGAAATTGACCTGCTTAAGGAAATCGCAAGCGCCCTGAAAAAGTAAGCGCACTGCGATCCAAACACTGCCGGTCCTAGTTTTTCATGGCTAGGGCCGGTGCCAAAACATCTATCCCAAGTGCTTTGCCGACGGCAAAATAGGTCAGATGCCCCGCGTGGACGTTCAGGCCATTCAGAAGATGGGGATCATCTTCGCAAGCTTTCACCCAGCCTTTGTCGGCTAGCGCCAGCAAGAATGGCATGGTCGCATTGCCAAGGGCGATTGTCGCGGTACGGGCGACTGCCCCGGGCATGTTGGCGACGCAATAGTGCATGATGCCGTCCACCTCGTAGATCGGATCTTGATGGGTGGTCGCGTGCGATGTTTCAAAGCATCCGCCCTGATCTATCGCGACATCCACGAGGGCCGCGCCCGGTTTGAACTCTGACAATTGTGCCCGGTTAATCAGCTTGGGCGCTGCCGCCCCGGGGACCAGAACCGCGCCGATAATCAGATCCGCGTTACGTGCCAATTCAATCGTGTTGCCCGCACTTGCAAATCTGTTCTTGAAACTGCTGGAATAGACATCATCCAGATATCGCAAACGAGCAAGCGAGCGATCAAGGACCGTGACATCTGCGCCCATTCCTGCTGCTACGCGCGCAGCATGAGTTCCCACAACGCCGCCGCCAATGACCAGCACCTGGG
>JAHRVC010000055.1 GCA_019090885.1 Marinosulfonomonas sp. | reverse complement strand
CCCACATTTCCGGTGCCGCCAACAACTACGACGCGATAGCCCATCAGGGTCTCCTTAAGTCTGGTAACGGAGGCGGTGATTAGAGCAAAGCGGGGCCGGGGGAAAGAGAATAGTCACCTATAGATGGATCAACCGGATGAGGGTATCAGATGAAACCGCGGATCATTGGCCAGAATGTCGCTGACAAAGGCCAATTCGGCGGAAAAGTCATGCGGAACTTGCGACGCGTCACGCCGCCCGGTCAGTGATTTTGATGCAAAGAAATCAAAGCCGTAAAGCTTGACCGTTTTTGCGTCAGAGCTTCTGATAAGGTCAATGATCATCAGGCCGGTGGTCGGTGGTGATTGAAGTTGATCGTTAAGGCGTTGCCATTGTGTTTGTGGGTGCACGAAAAAACCCGGCAATCCAATCGCCCAGAACGGTATTCGTTTGGTCTTGGGGCTCATCCACAAAACGCGGTTTGGCCTTAGCTTGCGCGCCTGTGCTATCGGTAAATCGGTGGCCAAAGCCAGCCAGCCAGTTTTCAAGCCATGCGATTTTTTTGCTGGGCGTGGCGCACGATTTATCCGGATTACGATATCGGCCAAATCGATGTCAGCGCCGTTATTCCCATTCCCAAGCGCCCGCGCATTGCCAACAATCGAAACGGTCTTTCCGGCAAGTTCCTGCATCAGGTCAGCCGTGTCTGCGGATCGTTCCTGAACGCTGCTGCCCGGCAGTCTTTTTTCAAATTGAAACTCTAAACGCTTAATTAAGGTGTTCAGGGAAAACAGCCGAGGCTGGCACCTGAGAACCGGAGCATCCAGCAAGTCGCGATAAACGCCGATGATCTTGGCCGCTTCACGTTCCAGCCCGAAGTTTGCGACCACATGTTCACGTGCCGCAATACTTGAACTGCGCCTCATGTCTGGTTCTTCCAAATATTCGCGCGTCGCGGCCGTCAGGCTTGGGACGTCATCGGGTGCAACAAGGTTGCCGGTTTTGCCGTCAACGATCAGCTCTTCAAAGGCACCAACGCGCGTTGCGACAGCAGGCACACCGCAGGACATTGCTTCCAGCGGCGTCAGTCCAAAACCTTCCCACCTTTGCGGCGCTACGAACAGGTCAAGCACTTGATACCAAGCCGGCATCTGATCAACCGGGACTTCTGGCAGGAAATGAATTCTGTCTGACAATCCAGCGTCCGCAACGCGCTGCTTCAGGCTAGTCAAAAACTCGGCATGCGATTGCGTTGCGCGCCCCATTACCAAAGCGTGGTGATCGGGCATGGCGGGCAGCAACTCAATCATCGCCGAAACAAAGGCATCCGTGCCTTTCTGGTGTCGTATGCGACCGTAACACCCGATTAGAACACCATTCGGTAGCCCCAGGTTCCCCCGTAAATCTGCCTGATCCGAACACGGGCAAAACCGTTCCGTATCTATGCCGTGGTGGATGACACTGGCCGGCTGAAGCAGGTAGGCGGCTGTTTTTTCAGATGTCGCAATAACGTCATCCATTTTTGAAATTAGCCACCGCGTAAACCGCGTGTGGTGTCTTTGCGATGCAGAGGTAAATAACAATGCCAGATTTAGTCTGACCATATGGCGCAGGAATAGGCCCAACAGCATCTCAGTATTGCGTCTTGCATGCCAAACCCGCAGCTTTTGTTTTGGCAACAGAAACAACCGCGAAATCGAGATATGGGGCAAACCAGCCGGCAAGCCCGGCCCGATTGCGGCAATGGAAATCTGGTCTGCCTGAATTGGCACAAGCCGAGCAATTGTTGCCGTAACGCCTGACAACCGGCGTTTCAGGTTCGGTGTTAGTACTTCAACACTATTGATATCGAATTTCGTGTTTGGGTCGGACATATGACCCCACTTACACTGTCAAGGAAATGCGCGAAAGCAGCTCTGTGCTTGGCAACCATATTCAAGCGACTTCAAGCCTTTTGGGGGGTTACCGCCCTACCGGCACATACTTTTCAAACCCGGCGCTTTTGACATCGTTTTCCGAGTATATATTCCGCAAGTCGGCCATCCGGGCGTTCGACATCCCCTGCGCCAACCGCTTTAAGTCCAAAGCCCTGAATTCGTTCCATTCGGTCAATATAACTACGGCGTCTGCATCCTGAACGGCTGTGTAGGCGTCCTCGCACCACTGAGCGCCGGGCAACAGGTCTAAGCCTTCACGCCTTCCTTGGGGATCGACGACACGAACTTTTGCGCCGCTGCCGATCATGGCGGGAACAATTGTCAGTGATGGCGCGTCGCGCATATCATCGGTGTTGGGTTTGAACGTAACGCCCAGAACAGCAATCGTTTTGCCGTTGAACGAACCACCGCAAAGATCCTCGATCTTTTGGACCATGCGGCGTTTCACTTCTTCGTTTACCTTGATAACGGCCTCGGTGATTTGCATGGGAACCGCATGTTCCTGCCCGATCCGCGCAAGTGCGCTGGTGTCTTTGGGAAAACATGACCCGCCATAACCGGGGCCAGCGTGTAGAAATTTATTGCCGATACGTCCGTCCAGCCCCATGCCTTTTGACACTTGCTTTACATCCGCGCCGACTTTTTCGCAAAGCGCCGCAATTTCATTGATGAAGGTAATTTTGGTGGCCAAAAAGGCGTTGGCTGCGTATTTTATCATCTCAGCGCTTTCCAAATCAGTGATGACAACTGGAAAGTCGCGCAGAAACAACGGCCGATAGATTTCACGCATAACTGTCTCGGCCGCATCCGTTTCCAGACCAACAACCACACGATCCGGGCGCATGAAATCATCGATCGCCGCACCTTCACGCAAAAACTCGGGGTTGGATACCACATCGAATTCTGCGTCCGGATTTGCTTTTGCGATAATTTCTTTGACGCGGCGGTTTGTTCCCAAGGGAACTGTCGATTTGGTTACAATGACCGTGTAGCCGGATATCGATTTTGCGATCTGTTCGGCCGCTGCGAATACATAGGTCAGGTCCGCGTGGCCATCGCCCCGCCTTGTCGGCGTTCCTACCGCGATAAAAACTGCACCTGCGTCGGACACTGCGCCAGCCAGATCACCGGAAAAAGCTAGACGTCCGGCAGCAACGTTTTTTGCCAGCAAATCTTCCAGACCGGGTTCATAAATCGGCACTTCCAGGCGTTCCAGCATGGCGATTTTGTCGGGGTTGTTGTCGACACAGACAACTTCATGCCCGAAATCCGAGAAACATACGCCAGACACCAGCCCAACATATCCGGTTCCAATCATCGCAATCTTCATCTCAACGCCTCACTGATACACTGGGGCGTGGGATGCGTGATCGGGCCTTCCGAGTCAACGAAAAGGGTTTAGGTCGTACCGTTTGGTCGTGATTTGGCAACAATTATGGGCGCTTCAGGACAAACGATCAGGATCATACCCTTTCAAGCGCGATGGCGATCCCCTGACCAACGCCGACGCACATTGTGGCCAGTGCTAAATTCTTTTCGCGCCGAGCAAGCTCCATCATCGCCGTTCCGGTGATCCGCGCCCCCGACATGCCAAGAGGGTGGCCCAATGCAATGGCGCCGCCGTTTGGATTAATGTAGTCCGCCGCTTCGTCCAGCCCAAGGCCGCGCAGAACCGCAATGCCCTGACTGGCGAATGCTTCGTTCAGTTCTATTACATCAAAATCGGCAGGCGTTATATTCAGCCGGGCGCATAGTTTTTGTGCCGCCGGAACTGGCCCGATGCCCATGATACGGGGGGCAACACCAGCGGTTGCACCGCCCAAAATCCGTGCCCGCGGTGTCAGGCCATGTTTTTTAACGGCCGCTTCGGATGCGATAACCAATGCCGCTGCACCATCATTCAGGCCAGAGGCATTGCCCGCCGTAACAGTGCCGCCTTTGCGGAATGGGGCCTTAAGGCCAGCAAGTTTTTCTGCCGTGGTCGCACGCGGGTGCTCGTCAGTATCAAATACCACTGGATCGCCCCGGCGCTGCGGGATTGAAACAGGCACGATCTCTTCAGCCAGACGACCGCTGGAAATCGCAGCCGCTGCATTTTCCTGTGACCGCAACGCAAAGGCATCCTGATCTTGGCGCGAAATGCCAAAGTCTTCGGCCACGTTTTCGCCGGTCTCGGGCATCGACTCGATGCCAAATTGTGCTTTCATTGCCGGATTAACGAAACGCCAGCCAAGAGTTGTATCATGCACCTCGTTTTGGCGCGAAAAAGCGCTGGTCGCTTTGGGCATGACGAACGGCGCGCGTGACATGCTTTCAACGCCACCGGCGACGATCAGATCGGCCTCACCGGCGCGGATTGTTCTGGCCGCAGCAATGATCGCGTCCATGCCAGAGCCGCACAAACGGTTGAGCGTTACGCCGGGAACGGCGGCGGGGTATCCGGCCAAAAGCAAAGACATGCGCGCCACATTGCGGTTGTCCTCGCCAGCCTGATTGGCGCAACCAAAAATGACTTCGTCGATGGCGGCCAGATCCATTCCGGAATTACGCTCTGCGAGCGCCCGCAGCGGAATTGCGCCCAGATCATCGGTGCGCACCGAAGACAATGAGCCGCCAAAACGACCGATTGGAGTGCGGATATAGTCACAGATGTAAGCGTCGGTCATTTTGGTATCCTCATTTTATACGCCCAGCCATTTTTCGTGGGCCTCAGTGTCTGTTTTAAGCGCGTCCGCTGTGCCCTGCCACACGATTTGCCCTCGTCCGACAAGGCTGATCATATCCGCAAGTCCGGCTGCAAAGTTGAAATTCTGTTCGACCAGAAGAATGGTCATGCCTTCAGTTTTCAGTTGGTTCAGCTTGGTGAAAATCTGCTGGATGATAATTGGCGCCAGGCCTTCGGTAGGTTCGTCGAGCAAAAGAATGCGCGGTTCCATCATCAAGGCACGCCCGATAGCCAGCATTTGTTGTTCACCACCGGACAGTTCATGGCCGCCATTTGACATTCGATCAGCCAGATTGGGGAAAAAATCCAACACCCGGTCCACATCCCAGCTTGCGCCTTCAGCTGGGGCAAGACGACCGGCCAGTTCAAGGTTTTCCCGCACCGACAGCGCCCCGAAAATATCACGAGTTTCCGGCACGTAAGCGACGCCAAGCCGGGCAATGTCATAAGGGTTCAGATCGCTTGTATCGGTGCCATCAAACCTAATCTGGCCAGCGGTTAGCGACAACTGTCCGATGATTGTTTTCAGCGTGGTGGATTTGCCCACGCCATTTCGCCCAAGCAGCGCATGAACGCTGCCGGCTTCCACCGTCAGATCAAGCCCGTGAATGACACGAGTTTCGCCATAGCCGCTTTCGATGTTTTTAAGTTCAAGCATCGGCCTGCCAATCGCCAAGATAGATATCGCGAACTATCTGATTGCCACGGGTTTCATCGGGCGTTCCTTCGAACACCACGTCGCCGTAGTTCAGCACGGTAATCCTGTCAGCTACGTCAAAGGCCAAATCAAGATCATGTTCGATAATTACGACCGTCAAGTCACGGGGCAGGTCGGAAATAAGCTTGTTGAAGGCCCCGATCATTCCCGGCCCAACACCGGAAGTCGGCTCATCCATCAGTAAAATTTTGGGCCGGGTCGCCAGCGCCAGACCAACCTCTAACTGACGCCGGTTGCCATAGGATGCGCTATGTACGGGGGCATCCAATATATCAGTCAGTGCGACTTGATTGGCGACATCCAGCACGATTTCACGAACTTCCGGGTCATGGAAACTATCGCGGGCGATCCATTTCTCTTTTGAAAGGCCCGCCGCCGCCGCAAGGGCTAGATTTTCACGCACAGTGAAATCTTCGAACAGGTTGTTTTTCTGGTAACTACGCGACATGCCAGCCATGGCGCGCTGGTCAACTGAAAGGGCGGTTACTGACGCCCCATTGATCAGGATATCACCTGATGTTGGCAGCAACTCTCCGACCAGCAGGTTGAACAGGGTTGTTTTTCCCGCACCGTTCGGCCCCAAGACCACACGCCGCTCTCCGGGTTCCAGCGCGAAAGATACTTTCTTAGTAACATCAAGCCCGCCAAAGGATTTGCAGAGATCTCTGACTTCAAGCATTCAGACTTTCCCGCGCTTTTCTGGATCGGCCGGTTATCCAGTGTTCTGCCTGACCGTAAATACCGCGTCCGCCAGCCATAACGGTGACGATCAGAAGCAGCCCGACTACGATGTGCCAATGATCGGTGTAATTGCCGACTTCATGCTTCAGCAACACAAATATGGCCGCCCCCAAAACCGGGCCGACCAGCGTGCCAAGCCCGCCAAGAATTACCACGATCAGCACCTCGCCAGACACCGTCCAGAACAATAACTCGGGCGAGATATACTGTGTGTGCTGGGCTGCGAAAACGCCCGCAACACCCGCAATCGCTGATGAAATCGCAAAGGCTGCTGTCTTGTGCTTCCATGTCGAAACACCAAGTGCACGCATTCTGGGTTCGTTACCGTGGATGCCACACATCGTGCGCCCAAAGGCCGAGCGCAGCAGCAGCGCGGCGATCCCATAGCAAACCGCAATCCCAAAGACCGCGAAAATGGCGAATTGAAGTGAATCGTTGAAATCGAGCCCGATCCATGAAGCATCGAACCTTGGAATGCCGCCCATTCCGTCGTCGCCACCCAACCAACGTGATTTGAATATGATGGTATAAAGCATCTGGCCGAACGCCAGCGTTGCCATGATAAAGAATATCCCCGAGGTCCGGGATGCGATTGCTGCGACGGCTGCCCCGAATGACGCCGCCAGAAAAATGCCCGCGAAGGCCGCAGGGATCGGATGAATGCCGAATTTTGCTGTCAGCACCGAATACCCATAGGCCGACAGCCCCATGACAGCGCCGTGAAACAGCGAGACCATTCCACCAAAGCCCGCAACGAAATCGAGGCTTATGGCCAGAATGGCGAGAATGGCTATTTCGATAACGATTTCACGCGCGAAAAACCCGCCAAAAGTCGCATAGGCAACCAGCGCGGCAAGAACGACTGCAAGTGTAAAACTGCGGGCAGGTGTTTGGTGGAACATCCGGTTACACCCGCGCCGGGATCAGGCCTGCGGGTCGGACAACAAGAATGACCGCCAGCAGTACATATATCAGAATAGAAGCCACACCAGGCAAAACCGCGGCGCCAATTGTCTCGATTGATCCCACGATCAGCGAGCCGACAACAGCGCCCTGCAGGCTGCCTAACCCACCAATGACAACTACGATAAGCGTTGGGATAAGGATGCTGATACCCATTCCGGTCGTGGCCGAAAATACCGGCGCTGCTACGACACCGGCCAGACCGGCCAATGCGCAACCAACGCAGAAAACCGCAAAGAACAACCGCCCGACATTGATGCCCATTGCGGCTGCCATGTCGTCGTTTTCCACACTAGCGCGGATCATCGCCCCGATTTGAGTGCGCGAAACAATGGTCATCAGGGTTGCCATCACGACCAGCCCCAAACCAATGATAAAGAACCGGTAAGTCGGGTAGGATACCGACAGGAATTTGGTGGTTCCCTGAAGGGCAGTCGGCGCATCAAGCCCTAGGGCAATATCGCCCCAGCCAAGGCGCACGATGTCCAGAAATACAAAGATCAGTCCGAAAGTAACCAGCACCTGGTTCATAGGGCCAGCGTTACGCAACCGACGGATCAGAGTGAAATACAAGACCGCCCCGATCGCGGTGACGGCGAGGGGGGCCAGAAAAAATGCGGCCCAGAAACTGCCGGTCGCGCTGGTGATGCTTATGCCGATATAGGCTCCCATCATATAAAGCGCGCCATGAGCCAAATTCATAAAATGCAGCAGGCCAAATATCACGGTCAGGCCGATAGATAAAAGAAAAAGCAACATTGAATACTGCAGTGCATTCAGTAGTTGCAGGATCCAAAAAGCGGCGTCGGACATCAGCGAAACTTCTCTGAATTTGGTGGGAAAAGGCCCCTTCCTATGAATAGGAGGGGGCCAAATCGTTTGTTATTACAGCTTACAGCCGTTTACAGCGTCGCGCACGCCATTAACCTGACCAACAACCTTTTGGGTCAGCCCATCACCATCTTTGACAGTGTCATAGATATAGATGTTCTGAACCACGTTATTGGTTGCCGGATCGATTTCCAGCGGACCGCGTGGGCCAGTGTAGGCAACCTTGGGCAAGGCGGCAGCGATTGACGCACGATCAGTTGCACCGGCATCGATGGCACCCAGCAGCAAGCGGGCTGAATCGTATCCTTGCACTGCATACTCGGACGGCATCCGGTCAAACCGGGCCTTGAACGCCGCGACGAACGCATTGTTTTCCGGCGTGTCGAGTGTTGGCACATAATGCAAGGACGCTTTGACACCTATGGCAGCATCACCTTCAGCGCCCACATAAAGCGGAGAAGTCAAAAAGCCAGAGCCATAAAGCGGGACGTCAGCTTTGATGTCAAACGAACCGTATTGCTTTACAAAACGGATCGCCTCGCCGCCCGCGTAGAATACGAAAATCCCGTCCGGATTGGTCGCGCGTGCAGTTGTAAGATAAGGGCCAAAGTCATTTGTTTGACCGAACGGCGTAAACTCGCCACCAACAATTTCACCACCGGCGGCGGTAAATGTTTCGGCAAAGCCGTCGATCATCTGGTGCCCGGCGGCATAATCGGGTGCAAGTGTATAGATTTTCCGAATACCCTGCTCATACATCCACTCGCCCATTGGCCGGTTGATCTGGCTGTTGGAAAAAGAGACCCGTACAATGTAGGGGCTACAGCTTTTGCCGGTTGCGTGGTCATTGCCGGCATTGGCAACGATCAGCGGAACTTCGGCCTGATGCACGAAATCGCGCATTGCGCCAAGCACGCCAGACGAGACCACACCAACAATCGTGTCAACTTTATCTTGCAGCACAAGCTTGCGCGCTTTGGCGAGTCCAACCGGCGGCTTCACTTCGGTGTCTTCGCGGACAATTGTAAATTCGTCGACCCGTCCGGCTTCTTCCAAAGCGAACATGAATCCATCGTCAATTTCAGCGCCAAGGGCAGCGAACACGCCGCTTTTGGGCAGTAGTAGGCCGACAGTCGTTTCTGCCAGCGCGGCCGATGCGCCCGCAGCGGAAAGCACCGCAGCAACAGCAATAGTTGATATCCAGTTTTGCATCTTTTCCTCCCAGAATGATGAGAATTCCGACCTTTGCACTTTGGTGCGCGTGGCCCTCGAAACCCTTTAAGTGCAACTTAATTATGCAAAAAAATGCAATTGGTAAAGCACTATGTTGCACAAATTGAACTGGATGCACTATGTATATTGGGTGAATCAGAGGCTGCTGATATTGCGTGACCGTGATATTCTTTGGGTGCGGCGAAACACACGTTAACATATGCGCCGATATCCGATTGAGAGACTAATATGCGGGCAAACCGAAGGGAAAAACCAACAATGACGGAAAATCGGAATGCAGCGCTGTATTTTGTCGACAGGCATGCGGCCGAGGGGCGCGCTGACAATATAGCTTTTCGCGAGGCTGCAGATGACCGGCGGCAGGTCACTTACGCCGAACTGGCAACGCAGTCGGGGTGCGTCGCAAGCGCGCTATCGCGGGCCGGAATTCAGCGCGAGGAACGCGCCATTGTGCTGGTTTTGGACCAGATTGAATATCCGCAGATCTTCTGGGGTTGCCTGAAAGCGGGTGTCATACCGGTCCCCCTCAATACTCTCCTGTCAACGTCCCTGTATGATACGGTGTTGCGCGACAGCAGGGCGGCCTGCCTATTTGTGTCGCATGAATTGCTGCCTGTCATTGGGCCGGTGCTGAAAGACAACCCTTACCTGCGAAAGGTGGTTGTGATTGGCGGCGACACTCCGGATGCAACCGTGTCTTATGCGGATTTCCTTGATGGGTGCGTGCCGTCTGATCCCATCGAAGTGTCCGGCGATGAGATTGCATTCTGGCTGTATTCTTCCGGTTCAACGGGCCAACCCAAAGGCGTGCGTCACATACATGACAGCCTGCAATCGACCGCAGATACTTACGGCAACCAGGTGCTTGGAATTCGCGAAGACGATGTGGTTTACTCTGCTGCCAAGATTTTCTTTGCCTATGGTTTGGGCAATGCAATGACATTCCCAATGTCTGTCGGTGCGACGACAGTGCTGCTTGCAGGAAGACCAACACCGGATGTAGTTGTCGATATTCTGGAAAAGGAACGCGCAACCGTGTTTTGCGGCGTGCCAACGCTGTATGCAGCGACTGTGGCCTATCTGGAACAAGCATCCGAGCACCCCGATTTGGCTTTGCGAACCTGTATCTCGGCAGGCGAGGCATTGCCGGCTGAAATTGGCAAGCAGTGGCATGATCTTTGGGGCGTAGATATTCTGGATGGTGTCGGTTCGACCGAGATGTTGCATATCTTTCTGTCCAACGCGCCGGGCGATGTTGAATATGGCACATCGGGAACAGCCGTACCGGGTTACGATATTCGCGTTGTAGATGAATACGGCGCAGATGTTGCTGCGGGCGATATTGGCGAACTGTTGGTTCGCGGAGCGTCCGCATCGGACGGATACTGGAACCAGCGCACCAAGAGCCGACAAACATTTGAAGGCGAATGGACGCGCACGGGCGACAAATACGAACTTATGGAAAGCGGTCGGCTGATTTACTGCGGACGAACGGATGACATGTTCAAGGTGTCCGGGATCTGGGTGTCGCCGTTTGAAGTTGAACAGGCGCTGATCTCTCATCCAGCGGTTCTTGAGGCGGCGGTTGTTTCGGCGCGCGACGAAAACGATCTGGAAAAACCGGCCGCCTATATCGTCCTGAAAGATGGTCAGAGCAGCGACGGCTTGGATGTTGTGTTAAAGGAACTTGTGAAAGAACAAGTCGGGAAATGGAAGTATCCGCGCTGGATCAAATTTGTTCCTGACCTTCCGAAAACCGCGACTGGGAAAATCCAACGCTTCAAGTTGCGCGGGGATAGCTGAGTGCCGTCAATCGAGTGGAGCGATAAACCCCGAGAGCGTTTGACGGCGGGCGATAAGTCACTGGAATATGCCTGCTTTGGTCCGCCGCCCAGCAAAGCGCCGACGATAGTCATGTTGCACGAAGGATTGGGATGTCTTGCTTTATGGCGCGAGTTGCCAAGCAAGCTGGCAGAAGAAACCGGGTATGGCGTATTTGCCTATTCGCGCGCTGGATACGGGCAGTCAGATCTGGCCGATCTGCCGCGACCTCTCGATTTCATGACACGCGAAGCCAAGGATGTTCTGCCGGAAATTCTTGACCAGATTGGCGTTAAGCACTGCATCCTGATGGGTCACAGTGATGGCGCAACGATTGCCGCGATTTACGCTGGCAGCGTTGCAGATCATCGCGTGCGGGGTTTGATCCTGATGGCGCCGCATTTCTTTACCGAGCCATCCGGGCAGGAAGCGATAGCGCAGGCAAAAACCGCCTTTGACAGCGGTGGCCTTAAGGAACGCATGGCCAAATACCACCGCGACCCGGAAAACGCCTTTCGCGGTTGGAATGATACGTGGCTGCATCCCGATTTTGCGGACTGGAATGTTTCAGAGGTAATCGACTATCTGCGCATCCCTGTTCTGGCCATTCAGGGCAGCGAAGACCAATACGGGACTTTGGCGCAAATTCGTGAAATTGAAGACCGGATATATTCGCCGGTCGATGTAGAAATATTAGACGATTGCGGCCACGCGCCACAAACCGAACAACCCGAAAAAACCCTAGCCGCAATCACAGATTTTGCGGTCCGCTTACAACGGATCGAATCCACAGAGGTAAAAACAGAATGAAACTCGAAAGCTTTGTTAATAATTCCTGGGTCGCCGGTGCTGCCGAGGGCCGTCCGCTTGTCAATCCAACGACCGGCGCGGTGCTTGCCACTGCGGATGCATCCGGAATTGATGTAGCGGCAGGCATGGATCATGCACGCACTGTCGGCGGCGCTGCCCTGCGCGGTATGAGCTTTGGCGAGCGCGGCGCACTGTTGCGCGCAATTGCCGACACGCTTTCTGCCAACCGCGATGCCTACGAAGAAATTGCCCGCCAGAACTCTGGCAATACCAAGGTTGATGCATCGATTGATATTGATGGCGGCATCGGAACGCTGAAATACTATTCCGGGCTGGCGCGAAAACTTGGGGATGCACATTTAATCGCAGAACCCGGTCAGGATCAGTTGGCGCGTGACCCGGTATTTTTCGCCCGCCATTTCATCACCTCGCGCCCCGGTCTGGCAGTGCAGATTAACGCGTTTAACTTCCCGTCATGGGGGCTGTGGGAAAAGATCGCCGTTGCGACCCTTGCCGGTGTTCCAAGTTTTGCCAAACCAGCGACTGCCACCGCACTTTTATCGTATCGCATGGTGAAAGATGTGATCGAAGCCGGAACTGTTCCCGAGGGTGTATTGTCGCTGGTCTGCGGCAACGGCGAGGCTTTGCTGGATGGCGTTGGACCGATGGACTCGATTGCGTTTACCGGGTCGGCCGCGACCGGTGCGATGATCCGGGGGCATGAAAATATCCAGCGCTGTGGTGTGCGGCTGAACATCGAGGCCGACAGCGTGAATGCAACAATTGTTGGGCCCGACGTTAAGCCGGGCACGCCGTTGTTTGATCTGGCCGTGAAAGAGGCAAGTAAGGCGCTGTCCGTTAAAGCGGGCCAGCTTTGCACGAACATTCGCCGGATTTTGGTGGCCAAAGAAAATTCCGATGAGTTCGCACAAGCCGTCGCGGCGCGGGTTCAAACGCTGGCTGTTGGTGACCCGGAAAACCCGGACACTCGGGTTGGGCCATTGATCAATCAGGCCCAGCAGGCCGACGCGAAAAAGAAGATGGATGCGCTGTCGGGCGAAACGCGGGTCGTTGCAACTGCAACTGCACCCCAAGACGCCGCTGATGGATCGGCTTTTGTTGCGCCGACACTGTTGCTTTGCGATGATCCAACGGCTGGCCGTTTTGTCCATGAAACCGAAGTTTTTGGCCCCTGTGCCACGGTCATGCCTTATGACAATATGGAACAGGCGTCCCAATTGGCGGCGCGCGCGCAAGGGTCTCTTGCGCTAAGTCTGTTCAGCGATGAGGCAAGCGTTCAGGTCGCGACGCTGAATAACCTTGGAGCATGGCACGGTCGCATTCTGATGGTCGATGAGGCCGTTGGTAAGAACCACACGGGCCACTCGATTGTCATGCCGCAATGTGTTCATGGCGGGCCGGGCCGGGCCGGCGATGGCGAAGAGCTGGGCGGCCTGCGCGGCCTGCGCTTGCACATGCAACGCACCGCTGTTCAGGGATCGCCCGGCAATCTTGAAAAGCTGGCCGAGGATGCCTGCGAACTGGCGCTGTAAGTTTTGGGGCGTGCTTCGATCCGTTTTCCGGGGCACGCCTATATTCCGGGCCAGACCAAGCGGCACCCCGAAGGTTGTTTCGATGTTATTCGCGCCTCGGTGACGGCGGATCTTGGTCCGTCAGATCTGGCCCAATCACAGGCATGGAAAACTGGGCTGGCCTTTTTTGATGCGGGTTACTTTTGGGAAGCCCACGAAGTGCTTGAACCTGTCTGGCTGCAGGCGCCGCCAAACTCGACCGAGCGCCTGTTCATTCAGGCGCTCATTCAACTGTCCAACGCCAGACTTAAACTTTGCATGGACCGGCCCAAAGCGACGTTACGCTTGTGTGCGACGGTCGATACATTGCTTTTGGATTGCGAAATATCCGGGCGCGATGATGTGATGGGAATGCTGCCAAGCATTCTTCGCGAATGGTTGCACGATACACGGCAAATCGCGAATCTTGCCGTTCAGGCAGGAAATTGATCGCACTATAGTGCATATTATTTCTAAAATAGCTCAATATATACATCTAAATGTATAATTTTAAATGGTTTTACGGTTAGCACTATATCTCATATGCCTGTTTACCTGACGACAGTTGGGCAGTATAAGCTGCGTATCCCGGCCACCAACAGGAGCAGTATCGTTGACCAAAACCATCGATTTCCAAACCGACCCATCTAAATACCGCCATTGGCGTGTCGAATATGACGGAGAGGTCGCAAACCTGTTGATGGACGTCGACGAAGACGGCGGGTTGTTTGATGGCTACCAGTTAAAGCTGAATTCCTATGATCTTGGCGTAGATATTGAACTTGCAGATGTGGTGCAGCGGATGCGTTTTGAGCACCCCGAAGTGAAAACAGTCGTCATGCAGTCGGGCAAGGACATTGTTTTTTGCGCCGGGGCAAACATTAGAATGCTTGGTGGCGCGGCGCATGCCCACAAGGTTAACTTTTGTAAATTTACCAACGAAACACGCAACACTTTCGAGGCTGCAGAGGCTGATTCAGGGCAAACATACATGTGTGCGGTGCGCGGTTCATGTGCCGGGGGCGGATATGAACTGGCGCTGGCGTGCAACCATATAATACTGACTGACGACGGCTCTTCCAATGTGGCCCTGCCAGAGGTGCCGTTGCTTGCGGTTCTGCCGGGAACCGGCGGGATCACCCGCGTCACCGACAAGCGCAAAGTGCGCCGCGATCTGGCCGATGTATTTTGCTCGATCGAGGAAGGTGTGCGGGGCAAGCGCGCCAAAGACTGGAATCTGGTGGATGAGGTCGTGCCAAATTCGAAATTCGACGCCATCGTGAAAGAGCGCGCACATGAGCTGGCGCAGAAATCTTCGCGTCCATCGGATGCCAAGGGCGTTGAACTGACGCCGATCTCGCGAAAATTCGCAGATGATGGTTCTGTCAGCTATTCCTGCGTTGATGTTGCGGTTGATCGTAAAAAACGCTGTGTCACGATCACAATTTCCGGCCCCGATGCTGACGCTCCTGCCACAATGGAAGAATTTCAGGCGCAAGGTGCGGATGCCTATATGCTGCGCATGGCCCGCGAATTGGATGACGCAATTCTTCATCTTCGTTTTAACGAAACAGAACTGGGATTGGTTATCTTCAAAACCCAAGGCGACCCGGAACTGTTTAAGGCGCATGAAAACCTGTTGCTGGCCAACAAAGATAACTGGCTGGCAAATGAAGTGCTGCAATACTGGAAGCGGCTTCTTAAGCGGGTTGATATGACCTCGCGTTCGCTGGTTGCTTTGGTTGAGCACGGATCATGCTTTACCGGCGTTCTGGCCGAACTGCTGTTTTCCGTTGATCGCAGCTACATGATGGAAGACGAATTTGAGGGCGACAACCGCCCCATCGCCACGATCACATTGTCAGAATCCAATTTCGGACTTTGCCCAATGGGCAATGACCTGACGCGGCTGCAAACCCGGTTCCTCGGGGCGCCGGAAAATGTGGATGGCGCAAAGGCCAAGATCGGGCAGGCGCTGGAAGCCAGCGACGTATCCGAACTGGGGCTGGTCACGTTCGCCCTTGATGATGTCGACTGGGAAGATGAGGTGCGAATTTTCATGGAAGAGCGCGCCAGTTTCTCGCCCGACGCATTAACTGCGATGGAAGCGAATATTCGCTTCTCTGGCCCGGAAACGATGGAAACCCGCGTGTTTGGCCGTCTGACAGCTTGGCAAAACTGGGTCTTCCAGCGCCCCAATGCGGTGGGCAAAGATGGTGCCTTGCAGCGTTACGGCACAGGCGTGCGCGGCGAATACAATATGCAACGCGTTTGATTGATAGAAAAAAAGGGAAAAGAATATGCTTGATCTCATCAATGTCAGCTATGACACACAGATCCCCAATAACGTTGGATTGTCTTCTGACAAACGCGTTCTGAAGGCGCTGAAAAAGTGGCATCCGGGCTATATCAACTGGTGGAATGAACTGATCCCTGAAAAGTTTCAGCAAAGCGAAGTCTATCTTCGCACGGCCGTTAGCGTTGACCCTAAAGGCTGGGCCAAGTTTGACTATGTGAAAATGCCGGAATACCGCTGGGGCATTCTGCTGGCACCACAGGTCGAGGATCGCACGATCCCTTGCGGCGAACATGCAGGTCAGCCCGCATGGCAAGAAGTGCCGGGCGAATACCGCTCGCTGATGCGGCGCCTGATCGTGATTCAAGGCGACACAGAGCCTGCCTCGGTCGAGCAGCAACGCTTTTTGGGCAATACCGCCCCGTCGCTTTATGACCTGCGCAACCTGTTTCAGGTCAACGTCGAAGAAGGTCGTCACCTTTGGGCGATGGTCTATCTGCTGCAAAAGTATTTTGGCGCGGATGGTCGCGAAGAAGCGGATGATCTGCTGCGTCGCTCGTCAGGTTCTGAAGAAGCGCCACGGATGCTGGGTGCTTTCAACGAAGAGACACCGGACTGGTTGTCGTTCTTCATGTTCACCTACTTCACTGACCGCGATGGTAAGATGCAGTTGGAAAGTCTGGCGCAGTCCGGGTTTGACCCGCTGTCGCGCACCTGCCGCTTTATGCTGACCGAAGAAGCACACCACATGTTTGTTGGCGAAACCGGCGTTGGCCGTGTGATCCAGCGCACCTGTGATGCGATGAACAAAGCAGGGATCGAAGACCCCTACGAAATCGCAAAAATCCGTGCCCTCGGTGTGATCGACCTGCCGACAATCCAGAAAAAGATGAACCTGCATTATTCATTGTCGCTGGACCTGTTCGGACAAGAAGTTTCAACGAATGCCGCCAACGCGTTCAACAGTGGCATCAAGGGCCGCTATCAGGAACTTAAGATTAACGACGATCATCGACTTTTGGACTCGACCTATCAGGTTCGTAACCTTGTCGAGGGAAAGATCATATCGCAGGACGTGCCAGCACTGACGGCGATCAACATGCGGTTGCGCGACGACTATTCCCGTGACGCCGCTGGCGGCGTGGGCCGTTGGAACAAGATCATCGAAAAAACCGGCGTTAAGTTTGAGCTGAAGCTGGCGCATGAAGGGTTCAACCGGAAAATCGGTGCCTTTGAGGGCAAGTTGATTGATCCAGAAGGCAACCTAGTATCCGGCAAGGAATATGATGATGGCGTTGTCGATTGGCTGCCAAACCATGCAGACGGCGAATTTATCCAGTCCTTGATGGTGCCATGCACAGAGCCGGGTAAAACCGCCAGCTGGATTGCAAACCCAAAGATCGGCATCGACAATAAAGGCGGCGACTTTGAGTATGTGAAGCTGCATATGGCGTGATCGGGTTGGTGGGCCAATAAGTCTCGCCACCGGATTAGGACGTTAAAGACGACAGGGGACCGCATTTTTTTAGATGCGATCCCCATTTCAATTTAGAAGTCTGGTAAGCATTGATCATGAACAAACCTCTTAAGCAGCATCTGATCGACCCGGAAATCTGCATCCGTTGCTACACCTGCGAGATGAGCTGCCCGCTTGAAGCGATCGAGCATGACGACAACAATGTGATCGTCGACGCCAGCAAATGTAACTACTGCATGGACTGCATCCCGGTTTGCCCGACCGGATCAATCGACGAATGGCGCGTTGTGAACACGCCCTATTCGTTGGACGACCAATATTCCTGGACGGATTTGCCAGAGCAACAAGAGATTGAGGCCGCCGGTGGCGAAGCCGAATCCGGCATGGAAGCCATTGATGAGGCGATGGCCGCCCTGTTGGCCGAAGCGCACAAGGGGGCAGGCGGCAAAGCCAAGGCCCCGGCATCAGCGGCAAAACCCAGCATCAATCTTTACAACCTTGGAAAGCCCGCCGAAGCGACGGTTCAGGGTAATTATCGTTTAACCGCCGAGGATAGCGATAGTGACGTGCGCCATATAATCCTTGATCTTGGCAGCCTGCCATTTCCGGTTCTGGAAGGGCAAAGCGTCGGGATCATCCCGCCCGGAACAGATGATGCGGGCAATGCACATCTGCCCCGGCTTTATTCGGTTTCCAGCCCTCGCGATGGTGAGCGGCCAAACTACAACAATCTGTCGCTGACCGTAAAACGCGAACAAAACGGGCTGTGTTCGAACTTCGTTTGTGATCTGGCCAAGGGCGACAAAGTGCAACTTACCGGCCCATTCGGCGCGACATTCCTTTTACCTGCCGACCCCAAGGCAAAATTGCTGATGATCTGCACGGGCACCGGATCCGCCCCGTTCCGCGGCTTCACAATGCGCCGTCAGCGTGAAAACGCGGCCGCCGAAGGATCGCTTACGCTGGTGTTTGGGGCTCGCAAACCCCAAGATCTTCCGTATTTCGGCCCCCTAAACAAAATACCCGATAGCTTCATGCAAAAGGTATTTGCGTTTAGTCGCCAAGCTGATGAGCCAAAGCAATATGTGCAGGATAAACTGCGCCAAGAGGCCGAAAAGGTTGCTAGCCTTTTAACGGACCCGAACGCCTACATCTACATTTGTGGCCTAAAAGCGATGGAGCAGGGGGTCGAAGAAGCATTTTCCGACATTGCGCGGGGCATCGGTGCAGACTGGTCTGTTATTCGCGACGAAATGCGCGAAAATGGACGGTATCATGTGGAAACCTATTAGGTTTCGCGTTCAACTGGTCGGGGAAAATCGGCCAAACACGGCAATATTAGCAATGCGTTAAGTTAAGCGGGACACTGTGAAATAAAGCAGAATAGTGCATCCAAGCCAGTTTGCTGTTTGATTCCGCTTGAAAATTACCTGATTCAAGTTACTTTTTACGCACTATCTCGCACAGTCAGGCATTCGCAATGGACGAAATTACCAACTTTGACGGTGACGTCATTTCCGAACAAGATGAGTCGTTTGCAGACGCGGCGGTTGCATTGCTTATCCGCCGCGTCGGTGAACGGGTTCGCAAAGCGCGTGAACGTAAGGGCATCCCCAGACGCGTCCTGTCTGAGATATCGGGCGTCTCGCCTCGCTACCTTGCGCAACTTGAAGCTGGCGAGGGAAATATCTCGATCGGTTTACTTCAACGGGTTGCAATTGCGCTGGACCACCGGATTGAGTGGCTGACAGGCGAGGACGATCCGTGGAATTCTGAATCCCTGCATATGGCCGATCTGTTCCGAACCGCCAGTGCTGATGTACGCCAGAAAGTTATGCAGGTGCTAAGCCCTGAACCGCGCGAGGCGCGGCGGGCGAACCGAATTTGTCTTGTTGGATTGCGAGGCGCCGGGAAATCGACAATTGGTGCGATGGCCGGGGAAGCGCTTGGAATACCGTTTGTTGAACTTAATCGAAAAATTGAAGACCAAAGCGGAATGCCCGTTTCAGAGGTTCTGGCCCTCTATGGGCAGGAAGGGTATCGCAATCTGGAAGCACAGGCGATTGACCGCGTTATTGCTACCTACGACACGATGATCCTTGCGGTTGCAGGTGGCATCGTTGCCGAACCTGAATCATACAATAGCCTGCTGAACAATTTCCACACCGTGTGGCTTAAGACGTCACCACAAGAGCATATGTCACGTGTTCGCGCGCAGGGTGACGAGCGCCCGATGAAGGGCAACCCGGAAGCGATGGATCAATTGAAATCCATCCTGACCAGTCGCGAAGTCCTGTATGAACGTGCGCTGGTCAAGCTGGAAACATCCCGCAAAACAAAAGAAGTCTCTTTGCAAGAATTTTTGGCGCTGATCCAAGAGTGTGGTTTTTTGACTTAGGTCGCTGGCCAGTCCCTGATTTTAATCAGTCGGCGGCACCGGGATCATGCACAATTCCCTTTTGAACAAGATCATTGATGTCGGCATCGCTCAGACCAAGATTGCCCAGAATTTCGACAGTATTCTCGCCTAATTGAGGTGCATGAAGCCGATGTTCAGGCTGGGATTTTGACCATTCGGTTGGGATCGCCATTTTGACCATCTGCCCCTCGGTTGGATGCTCGACAGTTTTGAAAAACCCAATGTCGTTCAGATGCTCATCATGACGCAGGTCTTCGATTGAGTTCATCGGAGTTACCGGAATATCTGCAGCCAGCAAGGTTTCGATCCAGTCTTTGCTGGTGCGGGTGCCAATGACGTCCGACAGGTATCCATAAACATGGTCGATGTTTTGCAGCCGAGCATTTTGCGAGGCGAACCGCGCATCATTTTCAAACATCTCAGCCTTGCCGATCAAATCCAGAAAAATCCGCCATTGCTTGTCCGAATAAACCATCACACAGATATGGCCATCCTTGGTGGCGTATGGTCGCCGGTTGGGCGAAATGCTGCGCTGGTATCCGCTTGGCCCGATTGCAGGTTCAAACAATTTTCCAGCCAGATGTTCACCAGCAATGACAGATGTCAGACCCTCAAACATAGGAACATCAACCCGCTGGCCCTGCCCGCTGGCCTTTTTGTGATAGAGGGCAGCCACGACCGCATTCGCCGTTTGCAACCCAACCAACCGGTCGGCCAAAACAAACGGAGCAAACCTAGGAACGTCGGCACCGGCTTCCTGAACCAGATGTGATATTCCCACTTCGCCCTGTATCAGATCGTCATAAGCCGGACGGCCAGCATAGGGGCCGCGCTCGCTGTAACCGAATGCGCCGACATAGATGATCTCTGGGTTCACTTTGCATAGGTCTTCGTAGGACAGGCCTAAGCGTGCCATCGCCTTGGGTCGGATATTATAAAGGACAACGTCACAATCCGCGGCCATCTTCAGAAAAACCTCGTGGCCCTCCGGGCTTTTTAAGTTAACCGAGATCGACTTTTTGTTCTGATTGTTTGTCAGATAAAAATGCCCCATTTTGGGCGACCTCATTGGCCCTGACAGCCGCATGATGTCGCCCTGAAGCGATTCTACCTTTGTTACATCTGCACCCATGTCCGCCAGGTTTTGGGCTGCATAAGGCCCCAGAATGACACTTGTCAGATCAAGGACACGGACACCGTCTAAGGGTCCGCTCATCCGGCTGCCTGCTTGATCATCTGACCCGCAATCACGATCTGCTGAATCTGGCTGGTGCCCTCATAGATCCGTAGCAAACGAGCATCGCGATAAAGCCGTTCAATCGGGTATTCTTTGATGTAGCCATAGCCGCCGTGGATTTGCAGAACCTTGTCGGCAATCCGCCCCAGTGCTTCGGTCGTGAAATATTTGCAACTGGCGGTTTCCTTGGTGACGATTATGCCTTCGTCCTTCATCCGCGATACTTTTTCAACCATTGCGCGTGACGCCAGCGCCTCGGTTTCGCAATCGGCCAGCATTCCCTGAATTAGCTGGAACTGGGCGATCGGTTTGCCGAATTGTTTGCGGTCCATCGCATAAGTCAGACCCTCTTGGACAAGGCGAATCGACAGCCCTGTGGCCATCGCAGACATATGCAGCCGGGCGTGGTCCAGCGTCGTCATAGCCGTTCTGAAACCCACGCCTTCCTGCCCACCAAGCAATGCGCTTGCGGGCACCCGGCAATCTTCAAATGTCACATCAGACGAATGTGATCCACGAAACCCCATTTTCTGAAAATGTGTGGCGACAGTCATGCCAGGTGTGCCGCCGGGAACCAGAAATGCCGAAATCCCTTTGGATCGCATTTCGGCCGGCCCGGTCCGTGCAAACACGGTAAATACGCCTGCATGCGCCGCATTGGTGATGAACCGTTTCGTGCCGTTAAGAACATAATGGTCGCCATCGCGAACCGCGCGTGTTGCCAGTGAAGCCACATCAGACCCGGCGTCCGGTTCGGTCAGCGCGAAGGATGCAACCATATTACCAGCCGCGATTTTTGGCAGGTACATCTGGCGTTGTTCTTCGGTGCCGTCGATCAGGATGCCGTGTGTGCCAACGCCGTTGCTGGTGCCGAAATAGGACCGGAAAGCGGGGGCGGCGAAGCCAAGCTCCATCACCACGCTGGCCTCTTCGAACATCGTCAGGCCAAGCCCGCCGTATTCTTCGGGAATGGACATTCCGAAAAACCCGAACTCTTTAAAGCGCTCAATTATCTGTGGTGGAATCTGGTCCGTTTCTTCAACCTCGGCTTCAGCAGGAACCAGTTCTTCGCGGGCAAATTTTGCCACGCTGTTTACCATCGCTTCGAGCACGTCTTTATCTAACATCTTCAAGTCCTTGTTTTGTGTGATTTTCGCCATCAGCATCTGCCGCGCGCACATAGTGTTCGTGCAGCCGCCGCAGATGTTGGGACATTTCGTCAACTGCCTGACCGACATTCCCGGCCCGCAGGTGTTTCATGAATCTTTTGCGGGACGCGATGACGTCGAGCCCCATGACTGAACCAAGTTCCGTCGAGAATTTATTCAAAATTGCCATCACCGCTTGCATAGTGATGACCAGAACAGGGTTTTTTGTTCCCTCTGCCAGCAACAGGTGAAAGCGGATATTCAACCGGGACTTTTCAGCACCGTTCCCCGACACTGTAGCCATTTCCGCGCGGTCAATATTTTCTTCCAGAACGGCAATAGTATCCGCATCCAGATGTTCATTCAGCGCGTAAATAACCGACGCTTCAATCCACAAGCGCGCTTCGGTCAATTGGTGGATTGTGACTTCGCCGGCCTGAAACATCCGCTGAACGACTTCGGTAATCGCCTCTGGCCGGCCCTTTGCAACAAACGTGCCGCCATGCGCGCCCTGCCGCATCTCAACCCAACCGGTAACCTCGAGCGAGCGATAGGCCTCTCGTACCGCGTGCCTGCTGGCACCCAATTGCAGCGCCATTTCCCGTTCGTTGGGCAGTTTTTCACCCACTTTCAGGCCATCAGACTCGATCAGCTCCCTGACCTGCATGGATATTTCTTCAAATATCCGGGTGTTTTTGATCGCTTTCCATTCCATCCGATACCTATCAATCCAATGATTGGACCTTTGTCAATGACTCGTAATAAATTGCGCATGTCACCGGCACCTTTGCCCGGAGGCCAGAACGTATTAAGAAAGTTGAAGAGCCATGACCAAAGGAAAAGTTCGTGACGGACGATAAGGTGGAGAACCCAGAGCCAGCACGGCGTGCCCCCGAAGGCATGGCGGGCCTTGCGAAAGGGTTGGCGATTATCGAGGCTTTCGGAGCGGAGCACGAATACCTGACGGTCTCAATCGCCGCGGATGTGGCGAATGTTTCGCGAGCCAGCGCCCGGCGATGCCTGCTGACACTGACGGATCTTGGCTATCTGGTGAAAAGCGGCCCACAGTTTCGTCCGACCCCGCGAATGGTGCGACTGGGGGCGGCCTATTTTGAAACGGCATCCCTGCCGCAAATGGCGCAGGCGCATCTGGATCGGGCGCGCGATGAGATCAAGGAATCCGTATCGCTGGCGGTTTTGGAAAACGGTCATTCCATGTTCATCGCCCGCGCCGAGGCCGAGCGGATCGTGTCCAGCGTCGCCCGGATCGGGCGCCGGTTGCCTGCCCATACATGCGCGACGGGGCGGGTTCTGTTATCGTCCTTAACTGAGACGCAACTTGATAGTTTTCTGGCTACTATAACCGTCACACCAACCGCACCCGCGACAGTGACAGATCGTGATGAACTGGCGACGCGAATTCGTCAGACCGCGCAAGATCAGATGGCCTTTACAGATCAGGAATTGGAAGAGGGCATGGTTTCAATTGCCGTGCCGGTCAGGGATGGAAATGGCCAGATCATCGCTGCGATGAGCGTAAGCGCGTCAAGCGCTCGAATATCAATCGGGGAAATGCGCAAAGATCTGTTTCCGATCCTTGCGCGGCACGCGGCGGCCCTGTCGCAAATGCTGTGACGCCCGGGTTTTGGTTAGTCGGCGCTAGATGCTCTGGCCGCCTGAACCAGCTTTTTGATCGCACCATCAAGCAACTGTTTTTCCACTCTGGGCAATAACGCACCTGCATCGTCAAATGCGCTGGTCGCCGTGCCAAGATGGATATGTTGCGAGATTACGTTTCCACCCATGACGCGTAAAAGCTGCCCAAGCGCCGGATGGCCGCGCAGCCCGCCAACCCCGCCGGGCGTTGCCCCGCAAAGGGCTATGGGCTTGTCAGAAAAAACTAGGGGGCCGTCTATGGACGCCAGCCATCGCAGTGCATTCCTGAAGCGGGTCGAATACATGCCGGAATATTCGTCCGAGCCAATAAAAATTCCATCGGTTTGCGCCAATAGTTTTTGCAGCTCATTGGCCTTTTCGGGAACGTCGGGAACACCGTCATCGGAGTTTGGAAAAACCGGTAAATCATAGTCAGATAACTGCAGCAGGGTGATGCTCGTAATTTCCGGAAAGTTCAGTTTGGTTAGTTCGGCACTTGCGCCGACCAATCTGGAATTCAGGGAACCCTTCTGACTGTTGCCTGCAAAAAATAGTAGATTAGTCAAAAGATTGGCCCTTATGATTTGCGCTGTCAGCCTAGCAATTTCCAGCACCGCAAGGAAATTGCAAATTGCGTATCAACTGATCGCAGTTCCTTGACTCTGACGAACCGGGAATTTACCAAATAACCGAATAGCGGTCAATGTTCGGTAAGCGAACTAATGCTAAAAGCGGAGTGTCGTGAATGAACGCATCGGAGAAAGTCTCACAGGCACGGCCAGAATGGCCCACTGAAGATGGCGCAAGCCGCGTACCCTATTGGGTTTTCCAACGCGAGGATGTCGCTGAGATTGAGCGCGCCAGGCTATTCAATGGCCCCGTTTGGAACTTTCTTACCCTTGAGGTAGAGCTTGAGAACGCCGGTGATTTTGTCGCCGTCGATGCGGGCGAAACGCCAGTTATCGTCACTCGCGGTGAAGATGGTGAACTGAACGCATTTGAAAACCGTTGCGCGCATCGCGGATCCCTTTTGGCGCTCGAAGATCGCGGCAACGTCAAGGATTTCACCTGTGTGTATCACGCCTGGCGCCACAGCCTTAAGGGCGATCTGGTGGGTGTTGCATTCAAGCGCGGCATCAAACGCAAGGGCGGTATCGCCGACGGGTTTGAGATGTCCAAGCATGGGCCGCGAAAAATGCGGGTCGAGGTTTTTGAAGGTCTGGTGTTTGGCAGTTTTGATCCGGATGTCGAAAGCCTGAAAGACTATCTGGGTGAAGAGATTTCACAGCGGATCACCCGTGTTCTTGGCGGTCGAAAACCAGTAATTCTTGGCAACTACATTCAGGTGCTGCCCAATAACTGGAAGCTTTACGTTGAGAATACCAAGGACAGTTACCACGCATCAATTCTGCACACATTTTTCACGACGTTTGAGCTGAATAAACTGTCCCAAAAGGGCGGAATTGTTGTCAGCAAGAATGGTGGCCACCACGTTAGCCATTCAAGTGTCGATGCTGCTGCCGAGAAGGGCAAAGACACTTACAAAGAGCAGAAAATCCGATCGGACTCTGACCTAAGCTTGTCAGATACGTCGCTGCTTGAGAATTTCAAAGAATTCGGTGACGACACGACTTTGCAAATCCTTTCGGTTTTTCCAAACTTTGTCCTACAGCAAATCCAAAATTCAATCGCCGTGCGCACAATCCTTCCCAAGGGTCCCGATAGTATGCACTTGAAATGGACCTATGTTGGGTTTGAGGAAGACACGCCCAAACAGCGAAAAATCCGCCTAAAACAATCCAATCTGATCGGGCCGGGTGGTTATGTGTCGATGGAAGACGGCTGTATCGGCGGGTTCGTTCGCCGTGGCACGATCGGATCCCCAGATGACAGCGCGGTCCTTGCAATGGGCGGTTACGGAATAGAAACCAGCGACGACCGGATTACCGAAGCGAGCATTCGTGGATTCTGGACCGAATACAGAGCGAAGACAGGCCTATGAGCAATCTAACACAAATAAGAGACCTGACATCGCTGATCGCCATGGTTCAGGGGCGCTATGTTCACACGATTGACGACGGCGACTGCCACGAATGGCCGGACTTTTTCGTCGACGACTGCTTTTACAAAATCATCTCGGCCGACAACTATGCCCGCAATATGGAAGCAGGTCTAATGTGGATGGATAGCAAGGCCATGCTGCACGACCGTATCCTGTCCCTGCTTGAGGCGAATGTGTATGAGCGCCATTCCTATCGCCATATTCTGGGCCAGCCGTTCATCACCTCGGTTGAGGGGGATGAGTTGGAATCCGAGACATCGTTCATGGTGGCCCGGATTACCCGGGAGGGGCCGACTGATCTGTTTGTCACCGGTCGCTATGTTGACCGGTATCGCGTGATTGATGATGACGCGAAACTGGTCACTCGCATCGTGGTGTTGGACAGCAACCAGATTGATACTTTGCTTGGGTTCCCTTTGTGAGCGAGGCACGCCGCCCCCCGGTTCTGATAACGATTGGTGATCCTAACGGAGTCGGTCCGGAAATTGCGGTCAAAGCGGCGGTTGAGTTGTGCGCTGACGCCGAATTTCGGCCGCTCTTGATTGGTGAAAGATACATAGTCGAACCGTTGGTAAAGCAAGCTGGCTTTGGGCTTGAAACTGCGCCGGAAAATTGGGGGAAATCAGACAAGACTGTTGATCTATATCCTGTCGATTACATGCCACGTGATGCCTATGCTCCCGGCACTGTCTGCGCGCCAGCGGGGCAGGCGACCGTCAACTATGTCAAAACAGCCATAACTCTGATGAAGGACGGCACCGGGCGCGGGATTGTGGGTTGCCCGCATTCTGAAACAGCAGTCAATGCCTCGGGGCGGGTGTTTTCGGGCTATCCCAATCTGTTGTCGGAATTGCTGGGAACCGGCCCTGACAGCATTTTCCTGATGCTGGTTGGCGGCGGAATGCGGATCGTTCATGTCACCCTGCATGAGGGGATTAATACGGCGTTAAAACGACTGACGCCCGAGTTGATTGAGCGCGCCGTTGTCACTGCCGAAAAGGGGTTGCGCGAACTTGGGATCGCAAAGCCGCGTATTGGATTGTTTGGCATTAACCCGCACGCCAGTGAAAACGGCCTGTTCGGTGACGAAGACCGTCTTGTCGTGAAGCCTGCTGTCGAGCGTATGTTAAAACGTGGTCTTGATGTCGTCGGGCCAGAGGGTGCCGATACGATGCTTGTGCGTGAGGGTTTTGATGCCTTCGTTGCGATGTATCACGACCAAGGGCATATCCCCGTCAAACTGGTGGGAGGACGTGAAATAGCGGCTGTGTCCATCGGTGGGGGCGCATTGTTTTCCAGCGTTGGTCACGGTGCGGCATTTGATATTGCCGGCCAAAACACCGCCGATCCTGCGGCGGTGCTGCGGGCGATCAAACTGGTGGGTGGCGCCAGATAGGCTGGGCTATCCGCGTAAGGCGGCAACCTGCGCGTTATAGACACTGGCGTCAGTCGTAACATCCACTAGCGTCGGGCCGTCATGGGCGAATGCCTCTTTCATCGCGCCTAACAGATCGTCGGATGGCCCCACACGCCAGGCCGCAACGCCCATGCCTTTGGCAACAGCGGAAAAATCGGTGTCAGGAAACCGAACCCCGGCAGTTTCGAGTTCCTGCCATTGTTGCTTTATGTCGATTAGCGACAGTGCCGAGTCATTCAGCACCACCGCCACCACGTTGCAGTTGTGTTCCTTGGCGGTCGATAGTTCAGCCATACACATCATCAAACCACCATCGCCGGTGACCGCGACGGCGGGCATGTCCGGGTCATTCAACGCCGAAGCGATTGCGGCGGGCAGGGCATACCCCATGGTCGACAAGCCGTTGGATTTCAGCACACCAAAGGGGTGTTCGGCCTCTAGCACTGACATCGCAGAAACCATATGCGCGCCCGCATCAACGCTTGCCCGGATGCGTCCCGGCGCGGCGGCGACGATCGCCTCGGCAACTGATTGAGCGGTGTGGCCATTGCTTTGAACTTCGACCCGTTCGCGCAGCTCGGTTGTGAGTGCAGCAATTGTTTCGGCTGTCCATTCGGACTGGGTGCCCACACTACAAAGCGCATCTATGTTGGCGGTGAGCGGGCCGATGATCCGGGCGGCGGTTTCGACCAACAAATGCGGCGTGTCGGATGCGCGGATTTCCAGAATAGGTGCAGTGTGATGCCAGGGGCTGGCGATGAACTCGACCGGATCGACACCGAATGTCACGATCAGATCCGCATCCTCAATGGCATTGAATTCACTGACGGCGCCGGTGAACATCCCGGCCATTCGCGCGTGTTTGTCGGGCACGACACCTTTGCCTTTGTAGGTTGATAAGACCGGGCAATTCATTGCCTCGGCAAGGCGCAGAGCCGCTTGTGGCGCGTCGCCATAGCGAGCCTCAAGCCCGACCAGAAGAACCGGTTTGCGGCTATTGGCCAGCAACTTGCGGGCGTCATCAATAGCACTTTCGGATGAGGTGACCGGCGCTGTCCTTGTGACCTGAGCCACGCCGGCGCTAACTGCGGTAATCGACCCGCCGGCATTGATATTCATCTGAACAGGGCCAAGTGGGGCGTCGTTCGCGAGGCAAAGAACATCCTCGATATCTGTGACGGCCCCCTCGGGTGTAAATCGCCCCTGATGCTTGGTGATCGGTGCAAAAAACGCATTCTGGTCATACCGCTGGTGCAGTGAAACCGCCGGGCCATCGGTCAGAAGCAGCATCGGTGCCTGCTCAAGGCTGGCGTAAGCCGTGCCGGTAGCAAGGCTGGATGCGCCCGGCCCAAGACAGGCAAGAACGACGCCCGGGGCACCGGAAATCTCACCCGTTACGGCCGCCATGATCGACGCCGACATTTCGCTGCGGGTCAGAACAAAATCAATGCCAAGTTCACGCGCGGCGTCGATGATTGGCAGGGCCGAGCCACCGCCGGGCACGCCGAAAATTCGTTTGATGTTATGGCGCTGAAAGCCCTCGGCAAGGGCCTGCGATAGCGTGGGTTCACTCATTTCAGATATTCCTATATTTTGCCATTGCCTGACTGAACGTCAGACCGTTTTTCATGTCGGCCATAGCCGCGTTATCATCAAGCTGGCATTTCTCGGCAAAGCTGACCACCTCGTCGGCTCGACCTTTGGGAATGGCGATAACGCCGGTGCCGTCGCCTACAATGATGTCGCCGGGATTTACATCAACGCCGCCGACCGTGACCGGCACGTTGATCGCTTCGACCTTTAGCCGGGTGCGCCCGGTTGTTGGAACCATGTGGCGGCTGAATACGGAAAAATCAAATTCGACCATTTCCTCCAGATCGCGCGCAGCACCATCCACAACGATACCGGCGACACCTTTCATCTTGGCGGCAAAACTGGCCATGCCGCCCCATGTGGAATAGCGGCTACCGCCCCCGTCGATCACGATAACGTCGCCGCGCTTGGCCGCGTCGATCATCGCGCCAACGGCGAAATCTTCGGACGTATAGGTTCCCGGTTCACCTACCGACAACTTTACCGTCACGGCGGGGCCGCTCAGGGCAAAACCGGCGGCCACGGCGGGAATATCCGCCATCACACTGTGAAACAGCCCGCATTTATCAAATGCATTGGCAAATGTGCTGGTAGCGATCGGGGCAATGCGCCCCATCAGCGCCGGGTCGGGCCGGTCTATGTCTGGATGGTCCAATGAAATTCCTCCTCAGGAAAACCCCGCCTGAAGGCCCGGTTTGCATCTGGTGAGTTTGGAAGCATTCCGGGGTGTTGTCAAATTAATGATACGCGTTTCACGTTGTGGAACGGGGTGGGTTTTGGTAATGATAAAACCAGTAAATAATCAGCCCGACGCTGCCGTTGCAAACCGAAAAAGGAATTTGAAAATGGACTACGAAGACCTGCTTTACGAAGTGAAAAATAACGTAGGCACGATCACGATCAACCGCCCCGAGCGGATGAACGCATTTCGTGTAACCACCTATTTTGAGATGATCGATGCGCTGACCAAAGCGTCCTGGGATGATGAGGTCGCAGCCATCGTTATCACCGGTGCAGGCGGTCGTGCGTTCGGTGTTGGTGGCGATACCGGCGACAAAAAATCCGTGCGTGGTGTGCAGGGCGTTCTGGGCGTTCCGGTCGAGGAAATTCATTCGCTTATCCGTGACGCACCCAAGCCGGTGATTGCCAAGGTGAACGGGTTCGCTATTGGCGGCGGTAACGTCATGGCGACGATCTGTGACATGACGATTGCATCCGACAAATCTATTTTCGGGCAAGTTGGCCCCAAGGTCGGTTCGGTTGATCCGGGATTTGGCACGGCCTATCTGTCGCGTATCGTCGGCGAAAAGAAAGCGCGCGAAATCTGGTATATGTGTCGCCGTTACACAGCGCAGGAAGCGCTGGAAATGGGGCTGGTCAACAAGGTCGTGCCAGAGGCTGATCTGGACGCCGAAGTTGACGCATGGTGCGCTGAAATAGTCGAGCGCAGCCCGACTGCAATTGCCATCGCCAAGCGGTCATTCAACGCGGACACAGAGAATATCAAAGGCATCGCCAACATGGGCTTTCAGACGGTCGCGCATTATTATGCCACCGACGAAGCCAAAGAAGGCGGCAACGCATTTCGAGAAAAGCGCAAGCCGGATTTCCGCGGTGTGCTGAAGAAAAGTAAGGCCGACAAGTGACAATTAGGCCCGCGCCAGCCAATGGCGCGGGTCGTTTCAGCCATCCATGCGGGGTTTCAGAAAATCACCGCTGCGCATATCCGGGTGGCAGCGTTCGTATTCTCTGGGGATCGTGATCTTACCACCAAGTTCAAGCGCTGCATGCCAAGGCCAGCGCGGGTTGAACAGCATCCCGCGGCCAAGCGCGACAAGGTCAGCCTGACCTTCAGCAATTATCTTTTCGGCCTGCGCGGGCTCGGTAATCAGACCAACGCCCATGACCGCAATATCGACCTCTTGCTTAATCCCTTCGGCCAGCGGCATCTGATAACCGGGACCGATCGGAATGTCCTGATCCGGTGTCGAGCCACCGCTTGAGGCGGTGATGTAATCGCACCCCATGTCTTTCAGTCGCTGTGAAAACACGATGGAATCTTCAAGGTCCCAACCACCTTCGGCCCAGTCCGTTGCGGAAATCCGCACCCCAAGAACCCGGTCGGCTGGCCAGACTTCGCGAACAGCGGCGAATACTTCCAGCGGGAAGCGCATCCGCCCCTCGCGGTCACCGCCGTATTCGTCGTTCCGGTTGTTGGCGAATGGCGTCAGGAAGCAATGCAACAGATAGCCATGCGCATTGTGAACCTCTAGCACATCGACCCCAAGGTCGCGCGCCCGTACGGCGGCGGCCACGAAGGCGTCGCGCACCCGGATCAATCCGTCGCTGTCCAATGCAATCGGTTGTTCGCGCCCTGGATAGGTCATTCCCGATGCGCTGACCGGCGTCCAACCATTGTCATTTTCGGCCAGCGGTTTTTGCCCTTTCCAAGCGGGCGAAACGCCACCTTTGCGACCGCCATGGGCAATCTGCATTCCCCATTTACAGTCGCTATGCTTGCGACAGAAGCCAAGCACACGCTCTAATGCGGCGGCGTTCGCGTCCGACCAGATACCCAGATCTATCGGGCTGACCCGCCCTTGCGGTTCAACCGCTGCGGCCTCGATAATGACCAGACCTGCGCCGGATATGGCAAGATTGCCCAAATGCATCATGTGCCAGTCGGTCGCGCTGCCTTGCCCGTCGCCGGAATACTGCCCCATCGGTGAGACGACGATCCGGTTGTCCAGCGATACGCCGTTCATGCGAAATGGTGAAAATAGTTCAGAGCTCATGTTTTCCCCGCCCGTTAAAATTTCAAACCAAAATCAGAATCACTAGAACATCAATGGAATTTTTTGTTAGCCAGCATACTTGCGATTTGTGTCAAACCATCGCCTTCACCTGCCTCGCGGGCAAGCTTGAACAATGTTTCTGATTGCGCGCCATATACCGGTTCGACCAGCGACATGAATTTACGCTCCATCCCGTCCCAACCGATCGGATTGCCGGGGTTGCCGCGCGCCAGAGGTGTGTCCACCGTAAGCTCTGATCCATCCTCAAACGAAACAGACATCGAAGCGGATGTTGATGTCAAACTGTCGTCCGTGACGACATTGACCAAATCAAACGCTGCCTGAACGTCTTTGTTATCAAGACGCTCCTGAGTGAAATCCTGTTCAGATGCATCAAAACCGCACAGGCCAAGTGCTGCACAATAGGCGACCGAGAATTTACCTTCCAACGGTTCGTTAACGACTGTCTTTGCGGCGAACCGCAGAACCATCGGGTGGATCTTCGCTGTGACGGATCGCAATTTGCGCCCGGCGATCTGGCTGCCGATGTCGCGCGCGCTTTCCACTGTCGGGTGAACCAGCAGACAGGCCGCATAGGGTTTGAACGTGTTGTTATGAATTTCCCAGTCGCCGCTAAAGTCCAGCTTTGAAATCCTGACCTCGCTATCCTGAATAAAGGCAGAGGCCAGCGTGTCGCCGTCTGTCTCCAGCAAATCCCTGGCAGCCTCAAACCCACCTGCGGCCATCTGCGCGGCCAGAATTCCGTCCATCGCCGCCTTGCCTGCGTGAAAGGGTTTTCCCATTGTTCCGAAGGATGCCACAAGGCCACCCGCCGTGGTCGCTGCGACGCCCATAGCATTCACGATCTGCTCTTCGCTCAGGCCCATCAGGCTGCTGACAGAAGCGGCTGCTGAAAACCGGCCCAGCACGGATGTTGAGTGGAAACCACGTTTATTGGCAGTCTCGCCAAAGTCCTTCCCGCCCAGTTTTGCGCCAGTTTCAAACCCGGTCACAAATGCCTTCATGGCATGCATGTCAGAGCTTCCAAGTTCGGCGGCCATCGCAAGTGTTGCAGCCCAAGTCGGCCCGCTTAGATGCGCAAGGCAACCCAGATGTGTGTCATCATAATCAAGACAATGGGCAAAGGTTCCATTTACCAATGCCGATGCCAGCGGCGATTGCCTGCCATCCTGGAAAACCGGTGCATTGCCCGGTGCGTTCCATGCGCTTGCGACCTTGCGCGCCACAATCCCGGCACCCTGTGCGTGCGCTCCGACCAGAACACCAAGCCAGTCGGCAAGGCACATGCGTGCAGCATCAAGAACATCGGGCGGCAACTGGCGTTCGGTCGTCGAGGCGACATATTGCGAAAGTGTATTGGCATTTTCCAGATTTGGCATGGCGATCATATCACTCCATTTTTGTGAAAGCGGGCCATGGTTTCGGGGGCAAACCCAAGACCTTTCAGAACCGCTTCGCTTGACTCACCTACATCGGGTGCGGGTGAACGGTTGCCTTTGGCCAGCCCTGATAGGGCCAGCGGATTAACAAACTGCGGAATTGTACCTTCTTCCGGGTGATCTGCAAATTCAATCAGCCCACGTCCCGCCACGTTTTCAGAATTCAACGCTTCGTCGGGGGTATAGATCGGGCTCATCGGCACCCCTTTGCGAGTCATTTCGTCGATCAGCTCATCGCGGTTTTTGGCCAGACAGCATTTGGCGATCGCGTCGCGATATTCCTCGGCCTTATCACCGTGGTCGCTGTGGCGATCCTCAAGGCTTTCATCGTCGTCAATCAAATCCGGGCGGTCGATAGCGTTGCAAAAATTCACCCAAAGGCGCTTTTCCAGCAAAGCAACCGCGACGGCCTTGTTGTCAGCCGTAAGGTAGGTCGCGTAACGCGGATTGCCGCCCCAAACTTCAATCGCCGGTTTGCCGGTGTTGCCCGCTTTGCGTGACATGGCGCCGGTCAGCGCGATGTTGCACATGGCAAACAGGCTGTCGAACATCGCGATATCCAGATTGCTGCCGTTGCCGGTTTTTGCCCGTTTCATTAGGGCACCAAGGATGCCGATTACCGCCATCGTTGCACCGGCATAATCAGCCGCCTGAAACCCCGGCACGTCGGGTGCCATTCCCGGTTGTGCGGAAAGTCCGGCAAATCCAGATAACGCCTGAATAACCAGATCATGGCCGGATATATGGGCCAGCGGCCCGGTCTGCCCAAAGCCGGTAATCGAGCAATAGACCAGCGCCGGGTTCAGCGCTTTGGCCCGCTCAAAATCAATATTCAGTTTCTCGGCAACACCGGGGCGGAAGGATTCAACCATCACATCGGCCTGTTCGATCAGCTTATGAGCAATGGCTTGGCCATCAGATGTTGCCAGATCAACAGTAATGCTGTGCTTGCCGCCGTTGACGCTGTTGAAATAGACGCTGCGCTTTCCAAATGCGGGCGGGTTGGCGCGGCTCATGTCGCCGCTTCCGGGGCGCTCGATTTTGACAACAGTCGCGCCAAGGTCGGAAAGAAGTTGCGTGCACCAAGGGCCGGGCAGCAGCCTGCTGAAATCAGCGACCAATATGCCATCCAAAGGCAATTCGCTGTTTTCCTGACCAGCCTGGCCCAGAATATCCAAAAGAGATGCGGGCGGGGTGGTGGTATCTTTGAGTGTATTCAACGGTTTAACTTTTCGCCTCCTAAGCGGTTACAGGCATATCGTCATAAATTGTATTTCGCAGATTTTGCGCCGCTCAAATGCAATTTGCACTGACGACGCAGGTGCTGCCACGACCAATATCCCGTTTGACATCCGAACTGTCGTTAGACTACTTAATGAAACATGTCCCGTCTACTGGAATGTAT
>JAHRVC010000054.1 GCA_019090885.1 Marinosulfonomonas sp. | reverse complement strand
GCAGAACGCAACAAAACCGCGCAAAAAGAAAAGGCAAAGCCATGGCTGCCGATAAACAAAGTTTACAGGATGCATTCCTTAATCACGTCCGCAAAACCAAAGTTCCGGTAACAATATTCCTTATTAATGGCGTCAAGCTGCAAGGGGTTATTACTTGGTTCGATAATTTCTGTGTGCTGCTGCGCCGTGATGGCCAGTCGCAACTGGTCTACAAGCACGCGATTTCGACGATCATGCCATCGCAGCCGATCAGCCTTTATGATGGTGAAGAACCGTCGTGAATGAACATGACCTGCGCGCGACACGTGCGTGGGTATTGCACCCTGATATCAAAAGCCAAAGGGATCGCCGCTCACCTGTGCGGGCGCTGGATGAAGCTGTGGCTTTGGCCGGGGCATTGGGTGAGCTGGAGGTCGTTGGCTCTGATGTTATCGGCCTGCAGCGCGCCCAGCCGGGGATGCTGTTTGGCAAGGGAAAAGTTGCCGAACTTAAAGCCAAGTTTGCGGCCCAGGAAGTTGAGCTGGTGCTGATCGACGGTCTGGTATCGCCGGTTCAGCAACGTAATCTGGAAGAAGAGTGGGGCGTCAAACTGCTGGATCGCACGGCGCTGATCCTAGAAATATTCGCCGATCGCGCCCGCACCCGTGAAGGGGTGTTGCAGGTTGAACTGGCCGCACTGTCTTATCAGCGCACCCGGCTGGTGCGCGCATGGACCCACCTTGAACGCCAGCGTGGCGGTCTGGGGTTTGTGGGTGGTCCCGGCGAAACCCAGATTGAGGCTGACCGGCGCGCCATTGATGACGCCATCGTGCGTCTTCGCCGCCAGTTGGGCAAGGTTGTCAAAACCCGCAGCCTGCATCGCGCCTCGCGCCAAAAGGTGCCGTTTCCGGTGGTCGCACTGGTGGGCTATACCAATGCGGGCAAATCGACGCTGTTCAACCGGCTGACTGGCGCAAAAGTTTTTGCCAAGGACATGTTGTTTGCCACGCTGGACCCGACAATGCGGGCAGTTGAATTGCCATCGGGCCAGAATGTAATCCTGTCTGATACGGTTGGATTTATATCCAACCTGCCGACCGAGCTGGTGGCGTCGTTCCGCGCCACATTAGAAGAAGTTTTAGCCGCCGACCTGATCTGCCATGTGCGCGACATCAGCCATCCTGACACCGCCGAGCAATCGGCAGATGTAAAGGCGATCCTGAACCAGCTTGGCGTGCCGGAAGATGCGCGGATGATCGAGATCTGGAACAAAGTGGATTGTCTGGAACCCGATGCGCAAGACGCCGCGCGGGTGCAGGCTGACCGGCAGGTTGATATCTATGCTATTTCGGCGCTGACCGGTGAGGGCGTGCCAGAATTGCTGGATGCAATGTCGGGGCTGTTAGCGCACGAAAAATCGGATGCGGATGTGGTGCTAGCGTTTTCGCAGGCGCGCAAACGTGCGTGGCTTTATGAACAAGGTATTGTGACCGGCGAGACGGCGAGTGAAGAAGGCTCGACCGTGCATGTGCGCTGGACGGCGCGGCAGGAAGAGCAGTTCAACAAGATTTAGATGCGCGCAGGATCTATCCTTGTCTGGGGCGCATCGCGTCCCGGACAGCGCCCGCCTCTCGGCGATTGCAAGCAATCGCCTGTCGGCAGTGCATTGCATGGCAATGCACGAGAGACCCGCCCCCATAGGCGGGCGCTTCTCGCCCACCAGCGGATCACGCGCTGCCCTATCGTTATTCCTAAAGCCTTATTGTCCGCTCGGTGTCAGATGCGTAACGCCCACGGCCGCGCCGCGCGCCAGATCCGGGTCCAGTGACATCGGGATGTATTCGCCCCGGCGCCATAGTTCACCCAGATCATCGTAATGGCGCGACAGGAAATGCCCCGATTGCCCGGTTGAGGTGATGAAAACTGAGCTGTCAGGATCGGCGAAATCGTAAACCCCGCGATAGGTTGCGCCATGTACATTGGTAAACGGATGCGCGCCAGTGCCGCTGGTCAATCCGCGCTGCAGTGTATTGTCGCCGCCACTGGTGGACTGGCGGATGTTCACGAACCATTTGAGCAGCGGTAATCGCCCTAACACCGGATGATCGTGCGTTGCTTGATGGGCGCTGCCCCAGCGCAGGGATTCCAGCTTGCCGCCATAGGTTTCGCCAATCCAGATCAGCGCGTCGTCCAGTGACTGACGGGCAATGTCGGTGCAGGTTTCGCGCGGGGCGGACTGGATCACATCGCACCAGATAGCAGCGCCGTCAGCGTCGCGATAAACACGCTCGATGAAAACCGGTTCCACATGGGTAAATTCATGGGCCAGCGGGCCAAGTTCATCGCGGACCAGCCGGTCTTGCAGCGCACGCAGCCATGCGGCGTAGATCAGCGGTTCGGGCAGATGTTCGTTCATCTCGCCATTCCATTCGGCCAGCATGGACAGGGCGCGCTGGCGGATGCGCTCGGGCGTGCCTTCGGGGGCGGCGTCGCCAGTGAACCACAGATCGGCAGCGATGAGCGGCAATAGCGAACGGGCGGTAAAGCTGACCGGATCAAGCTGGGCTTCGATAAAGCTTTCGCGGGTATGCACTTTGCGGCTTTGCATCAGCGCGCGCCAGCGTTGCACCCGTTGTGTGTCGCCCCATGCATAGGAAATATGAAAGGGGAACGGGCGGTCGACGATTTTGTTGTTGGTATTGCCAAGGATGCCGCCTTGAGGGGCGATAAATTCCGGGTTGGCGGAATAGTTGAACCGTCCCTGCCAGCGGTTTTGCGCCAGCCAGCCCTTTGCGGGTAAGCGCCCAAACGACTGGTGGCGGGCAGAGCGTCGGGGCAGGGCACCGATGGTTTTCATCGCGACCGTGTTCATGTCCGCCAGCGTCAGGTTTTGTGCCGGGGCGATATAGTCGCGGCCCGCCTCTATGCCCTCGGTCACGGTTTTGGCGCGCAGGATCGCACGCGCGAAATTCATCGACGTGTCCGCACCTGTAAGTGCTGTCCAGCCAAGCGAGGCCACATGGCCCGGTGGCGTCACCGCGGCCAGATTAAAATGTTTGCCCGGCAGGATCGGGCCGTTCCGGCTCCATTTCAGGGTGATCGTTTTGGGGGCCGCGTCTTTGATCCGGATGATTGAGGTTCTGCTGATGAGTGGTTGGAAACCTTCGGGCGTCAGCACCTCGTCGGGGTTGTCGGGGTTCAGCTGCTCGATGAATACGTCCTGATCATCAACTCCGGCGGATGTCAGCGCCCAGCCAAAGCCTTCGGCCCGGCCTAGCAACAGCGCGGGAATGCCGGGGATTGTGCCACCGATTACGCCGCCGCTCGACAGGCCCAGATGCGCCAAATACCAGACTGTTGGCGCGCTAAAGCCAAGATGGGGATCATTTGCCAGCAGGCTGGACCCGCTGGCCGAACGGGATGGGGCGGCGGCCCATGCGTTGGACGCACCGCCAAGTCCGCGCGCCGACAATGGCGACAGGAATGGGGTGGGGTTCGTGCTCAACGCTGCGTGTTGTGTCGGGCCACGCAGGGCGGGAAACAGCGATGCGTATTCCGGCAATTCAGCGATACCGGTTCCCGGGCTTTTGGGGATAATATCGGCGACCCGGTCGCCCGACAACACCAGCGACGTGCGCGCCAGTAACACTTCTTCGCTTAGATGCCCGGCCATTTGCAGCGCCATCAGTTTGGAAACAGCAATGGAATCTGCGGGTTGCCAGGGGGCCAGCACATTGGAAAACACAAAGAACTCTGGCGCGCCGCGCCCCAATGCGCCTTCGTTAACCTGTGCCAGCCATGCGTTAACCCCGGCAGAATAGGCGGAAAGTGCTGCGCGGGTCGGTGTATTCAACACCTCAAGCGAACTGACGGACAGGCTATATAGATCAAGGCGCCGCAGCAGTTCATCGGTGTCCAAGGTGCGCGCACCAAAGATTTCAGATAGCCGCCCCTGTGCTGTGCGCCGCATCATCATCATCTGCCACAGACGATCCTGTGCATGGGCAAAACCAAGGCCAAAAAATATGTCCCGGTCCTGATCGGCGAAGATATGGGGCACGTTGGCGTTGTCGCGAACAATCTCGACCGGGCCGCTCAACCCGCGCAGTTGATACTCCGCGTCATAGTCGGGCAGGGACCGCGCGGCCAATTGATAAATGATAAACAGCCCAAACGCGCCGACTGAAACCAGTCCGACAAAGATGCGTATAAGCCAGCGAAAAATACCTGCCATGAAAGCCTGCTGTTGACCCCGTTTTTTGAGCCGTTACTTAGGTTGCAGATATAGATCATGCAGGCACGGAGGGAAAGCCATGGCGAAGGTAGCATTCTTGGGTTTAGGGGTGATGGGCGGGCCGATGGCCAGGCATTTGCAAGCCGCCGGGCACGACGTCACCGTTTATAACCGCACAGCGGCAAAATCTGCCGCATGGGCAAAGGCGCATGGGGGTGCCAGTGCGGCCACACCGCGTGAGGCGGCAGCGGGCGCTGATTTTGTGATGGCCTGCGTTGGCAATGATGATGATTTGCGCTCGGTGTGTGTGGGGGGCGATGGTGCTTTTGCCGGGATGGCTGCGGGATCGGTTTTTGTGGATCACACGACGGTCTCGGCTGCGGTTACGCGTGAATTATCGGCTGTGGCTGAGGCGTCGGGAATTGCATTTGTCGATGCGCCAATATCAGGCGGGCAAGCGGGCGCGGAAAACGCAGCCCTTTCGATTATGTGTGGCGGGGCGCAGGCCGCGTTTGATCGCGCGGCACCGGTGATGGATGCCTACGCGCGGATTTGCCGGCGCATCGGTGACAGCGGTGCCGGGCAGTTGACCAAGATGTGCAACCAGATTGCAATCGCCGGTCTGGTTCAGGGCCTGTCAGAGGCACTGCATTTTGCCGAGAAATCCGGGCTGGACGGGCGCGCGGTGGTTGAGGTGATCAGCCAGGGGGCGGCCGGTTCATGGCAGATGTCCAATCGTTATGAAACGATGATAGATGATGAGTTTGAACATGGCTTCGCGGTGGACTGGATGCGCAAGGATTTGGGGATTTGTTTGTCGGCGGCTGATGAAAACGGGGCCAGCCTGCCCGTGACCGCACTGGTCGATCAGTTTTACAAGGACGTGCAAAATCTGGGTGGGGCGCGATGGGATACATCAAGCCTTATCAAGCGTTTGCGTGCACTGGGATAGGTTGGCTAAGCGGCGCAGCCTTTGGCTGCATTAGATTTTTGGCGGTGCTGCGCACCCGATGGCCGCGCCGTTCAGGGAATGTCAAAACCCGGTGGGGCAAGCTCGAAGGTTTCAAACAGAAATCCCGGTGAGACGGTGCAGCCGACCAATGTATAATCGCCGCTGGTTTGGGCCGATTGCCAGTG
>JAHRVC010000053.1 GCA_019090885.1 Marinosulfonomonas sp. | reverse complement strand
GGCGGCGACGTATCGGACTTTGGCGCGATCAAACTGCTGAAATTCTCGGTCGCTTAACGGCGCATCCGAGATGTGTCTGGCCCTTTTGGGCCGGGCTTTGGGCGCGCGTTATTTTAAACCCGTGTTGTCTAGCTGCTCCCCCTCCGTCCGAGCAACGCGGGGGCGCGCGCCCAGTTTGACGCAAGTGCCGGTGCCAATTTTGGCCCGGTTGCCTGCGAGAGGGGCCGAATAATCGGAGATGCGTTCATGTTGTTAGTCGAGCAGACCACAGTGCCGGGTGCGGTGCTGCCGGTTGCCCAGTTGAAAGATCATATGTTGCTGGGCACCGGCTTTGCCGATGATGGTGCGCAGGACCAGTTGGTGGAAAATTATCTGCGCGCGGCGATTGCTGCGATAGAGGCCCGCACCGGCAAGGTTCTGGTGTCCAAAACCTATAGCTGGACGCTGACGGTGTGGCGGCAGGCGTGCCGTCAGCCGTTGCCGCTGGCACCGGTTAGCACGCTGGATGCGGTGCGTCTGGTGGATCGGTTGGATCAATCCAGTGTGGTTGATCCGGCAGACTATCGTTTGGTGGTGGATGATCATCGTCCGGCGATTGTTGGTGCGACCGGCAATTTGCCAAGTATTTCAATGGGCGGCACGGTCGAGATTGATCTGACGGCGGGCTATGGGCCAACGTGGGATGATGTGCCGGTGGATCTGGCGCAGGCGACGTTTTTGCTGGCGACCCATTATTATGAGAACCGCAATGCAACCGGGCAGGATGTTGGCATTCCGATGGGTGTTACGGTGCTGATCGAACGCTATCGCAGCCTGCGTATTCTGGGCGGGTCGGCCCGGTGAGTGGGGTTCATCTGAACCGCAAGCTGGTGCTGGAGGCCCCGGTGCGGGTTGCTGACGGTGCCGGTGGCCACAGCGAGACATGGCAGGTGCAGGGCACTTTGTGGGCCGAGATCAAGGCAGGCACGGGACGCGAGTCTGCGGGTGAGTTTTTGACGGTTTCCTCGGTGCCCTACAAAATTGCGGTGCGCGCGGCCCCGGATGGTTCACCTTCGCGGCCCAAGCCAGAGCAACGGTTTCGCGAGGGCAACCGGGTGTTTCGAATTCTGGCGGTATCCGAGTTTGATCGCGCCGCCCATTACCTGATGTGTCACGCAAGAGAAGAGGTGTCTGCATGAGCTATGGCATGGCGGCGGCACTTCAGGCCGCAGTTTATCAGCAATTACTGGGGGACGCGGTTCTGTCGGGGTTGGTGGGCACGAATATATTTGATGCCGCACCGGCTGGCACGGTTCCCTCGCTTTACGTCAGCCTTGGGGCTGAGGACGTCAAAGATGCCTCGGACAAGACCGGCAGCGGTGCGGCGCACGAGTTTACGGTTTCGGTCGTGACCGATGGGGCCGGATTTCTGGGGGCCAAGGATGTGGCGGTGGCGGTTTCGGATGCCTTGAATGGTGCGCCATTGGTGCTGGCGCGCGGGCGGCTGGTGTCGCTGAATTTTCTGAAAGCACGGGCGCGCCGGGTGCGCGCGGATGATGTGCGCCGAATTGATTTGCGCTTTCGGGCGCGCCTTGAAGACGACTGATATTTCCAACTTGGAGTGACGACTATGGGTGCCCAAAACGGCAAGGACCTACTTATCAAAATCGACATGACCGGTGGTGGCATGTTCGATACGTTCGCAGGGCTGCGTGCCACGCGGATTTCATTCAATACCGAAAGCGTCGATGTCACCAGTCTGGAAAGTCAGGGTGGCTGGCGCGAATTGCTGGGCGGAGCGGGCGTTAAAAGTGCTGCAATCTCTGGCTCTGGTGTGTTTCGCGATCATGCGACGGACGAACGCGCGCGCCAGATTTTCTTTGACCAGCAGGTGCCGGATTTTCAGGTGATTATCCCTGATTTCGGGATCATGGAGGGGCCGTTTCAGATCACAGCGATCGAATATGCGGGCAGCCATAATGGCGAAGCGTCGTTTGATTTGTCGATGGCCTCGGCGGGTGAACTGACGTTCACGGCGATTTAAGCGATGGCGAATCCCTGGACGGGCGAGGTGGCGCTGGTCATCGATGGTGAGCGGCAGGTGTTGAAGCTGACGCTGGGCGCGCTGGCAGAGTTGGAGGCGGGGCTGGAAACGGGCTCGCTTGTGGCGCTGGTGGAACGCTTTGAAGCGGGTGGGTTTTCCAGCCGTGATGTGCTGGCGCTGATCGTTGCGGGGTTGCGTGGCGGCGGCTGGCAGGGCAGCGCAAGCGATTTGCTGTCCGCCGAGATTGAGGGCGGTCCGTTGGCGGCTGCCCGATGCGCTGGGCAGTTGTTGGCGCGGGCGTTTTCGGTGCCTGAATGAGCAGTTTTGACTGGCCTGGCCTGATGCGGGCCGGGATTGGTGGGCTGGGGTTGCGACCGGGTGAATTCTGGGCGCTGACGCCGGCTGAATTGGCATTGATGCTGGGGCCGGGCAGCGGGGCAGTTCCGTTAAGCCGGGGCCGGCTGGATGAGTTGGCAGAAGCATTTCCTGACAGGGTGAAGGGAGAGAATGATGGCTGATATTTTTGGCCGCGACGGGTTTGATGAACAGGTCGAGGCACT
>JAHRVC010000052.1 GCA_019090885.1 Marinosulfonomonas sp. | reverse complement strand
GTTTTGGCCGACACCGAGCCCGCAACCCGCGCCCCAAGTGCCTCGGCCCGTGCCTTGGCTTCGGCGCGCGTCATCTTTTCCAGCGTGCCGGTGAACACGACGATTTTACCCACGACCGGGCTTTGAATGGCCCGCCTTGGCACGGCATTCTGAATGTCCAGTTCTGTGACCAAACGGTCGATCGAGGCGCGCTCTTTTTCCTGATGAAACGCGGTTACCAGCGACGCTGCCATCACCGCGCCGACACCGTCGATATTGGTCAATTCTTCCCAATCAGCCCCGGCGCCAATGGTTGCATTACTCATTGCGACGCTAAAAACATCCCAACTGACGTAATGGTTGGCCAAAAGCGTAGCACTGCTGTCGCCCACATGGCGAATTCCAAGGCCAAACAGCATCCGATTGAACGGGATTTTACGTTTGGCTTCAATTGCCTGAAACAGCTTTTTGGCAGATTTCCCCCCCCAGCCTTCGCGATTTTTCAGCTTGGCCAATGTCGCGCTGTCACGTGCCGCAAGGGTAAATATATCGGCCGGTTCGCGAATATGCAGGGCATCGTCGTTGTAAAATGCCTCAACCTGTTTGGCACCCAGACCGTCTATGTCAAATGCCCCACGACTGACGAAATGTTTAAGCCTTTCAACCGCCTGCGCCGGGCAGATGATACCACCCGAGCACCGGCGCACCGCGTCGCCGTCTTCACGCGGGGCTTGCGATCCGCATTCGGGGCAAACATGCGGGAATTGGAAAGGCACTGCATCATCAGGGCGTTTCCTAAGGTCCACATCGGCGACCTTGGGGATCACGTCACCGGCGCGGTAAATCTGCACCCAGTCACCGACGCGGATATCCTTTCCGCCGCGAATTTCGCCGCCCTTAGCGCCGCGCCCGGCGATGTAATCTTCGTTGTGCAGCGTGGCATTGGACACCACCACACCACCAACCGTCACCGGAGCCAACCGCGCAACGGGCGACAACGCCCCGGTTCGGCCAACCTGAATGTCGATCGCTTCCAACCGGGTCCAGGCCAGTTCGGCCGCGAATTTATGGGCTATTGCCCATCTGGGTGTCGTCGAGCGAAACCCAAGGCGGTGTTGCAAAGACAGATCGTCAACTTTGTAGACAACCCCGTCAATGTCATAACCAAGGGTTGCGCGTTGTTCCTCAATTTCCCGGTAATGGCCCAGCATGGCGTTGGGGCCAGCGCAAATTTCCGTTAGAGGGTTCGTTTGGAAACCCAGATCAGCTAGACGGGCAATCGCCAACATCTGACTCTCGGCTAATGGATCCGACAATGCCCCCCAACTATATGCGAAAAATTTAAGTGGCCGGGACGCGGTAATAGTTTCGTCCAATTGACGAAGTGAGCCGGCAGCAGCGTTACGCGGATTGGCGAATACCTTGTCGCCCGCGGTGCTCTGACGTTCATTCAAGGCCGCGAAATCCGCGTGGCTCATATAAACCTCACCGCGCACTTCCAGAATGTCCGGGGCACCGATCAACTTGGTTGGTATGTCGGAAATTGTGCGTGCATTGGCGGTCACATTTTCGCCTGTCGCCCCGTCACCCCGCGTCGCGGCCTGCACCAGAATGCCATCTTCGTAGCGAAGCGACAGCGACAAACCGTCAATTTTGGGTTCTGCCGTGTAAGAAATCGATCCCGGCGCAACGCCAAGAAATTTTGCAACACTTCCGTCAAAGTCCATAATGTCAGCGTCGTCAAAAGCATTGGCCAGCGACAACATCGCCACTTCATGCGCAACTTTGGAAAACCCCGCGCTTACCGCAGCGCCCACCTGATCGGACGGGCTGTCGGCGCGTTTGAGGTTGGGGAACTGTGCCTCGATCAGTTTGTTGCGGGCTTTGAGTGCATCATATTCCGCATCAGAAATTTCCGGCGCGTCATTGCCATGATAGGCCGTGTTTGCCCGACCCAGAACCGCGGCCAGCCTTTTCAGCTCGGCGCGTGCCTGAGGTTTGCTCAATCTATCGGCTGGAATATCAGCGCCTTTAACCATGTTCGACGACATGGGAAATCTCCCCGGTGGTTCCTGAATTGATAGGAGCACGCCGGGAAGACGTCCAGTGCCGTAAGTGGTTTGACGGCAAGCAATTTGACCGGATACAAAAAAACTATTCCGGTCGGTAATAAATTTGGTACGCCGGGCCGCAACCTTGGTCCGGCGTACCTCGGAGGTAACCCTGACTTACGCGTTAACCGCGATTTGATGGTCCAGTTCGGCTGGTTGGGGATCGCGCAACACATATCCCCGCCCCCATACTGTCTCGATATAGTTTTCGCCGTCGGTTGCCTGACTAAGTTTCTTACGTAGCTTGCATATAAAAACGTCGATTATTTTGAGTTCCGGCTCATCCATGCCGCCATACAGATGATTTAGGAACATTTCTTTGGTTAGTGTCGTGCCTTTGCGCAAGGAAAGTAACTCCAGCATCTGGTATTCCTTGCCCGTCAGATGGACCGGACGATTGCCCGAGCTGACAGTTTTTGCATCCAGATTAACGTCAATCGAACCTGTGGTGATGATAGATTGCGAGTGGCCTTTGGAACGCCGGATGATCGCATGAATACGTGCCACGAGTTCTTCACGATGGAATGGCTTAGTCAAATAGTCGTCTGCCCCAAAACCAAAACCTTTGATTTTGTTTTCGTTGTCATCGGACCCCGACAGAATCAATATGGGCGTATCAACCCGCGCCAACCGCAACTGGCGCAAAACTTCATGCCCGTTCATATCCGGCAGGTTCAGATCCAACAAAATCAAATCGTAATCATATAACTTAGCCAGATCGATGCCTTCCTCGCCCATATCGGTTGCATAGACGTTCAGGTTGGCATGGGTCAGCATCATTTCGATACTTTTTGACGTCGTAGGATCGTCTTCGACCAGTAAAACACGCATCTTCATTCTCCGCTTCTGTCCGTTCGTTCGGTTAGAACTTGACCAAGAATGGTTAACTACAAGTTACCATTGCGAAATATTTACTACATTCAACTTAAGGTTGTCTATACTTTTGAGTAGATGTGGCCTTTAAAGCGGCCTCCCCGTGGGTATTTACAGCCCCCAACCATTCATCCAACTCATCCCCACTCAGTTCCCATCGTTTTAACGCATCCCCCCGTGAAATAAGGCCAGATTGCACACCACGAACCACCGATGCCTTGCGACTTGCGACCCATCTGGACGTTTCAGCAGGCGGCAAATCCGCCCGCGTCATGACCGAGCCATCCGTCAGCGTGACAGCACGCGGCCCCTCAACTTTTTTAAGATACATTTACCTACCCCTGGTTTCATCGGGCCCAATCTTCGCTTCCCATGCTTAATACGGCGTGAAACGGGGGGTTGAGAGTATCTAACATTTTCCTATATTCTGTCAGACTTCTTAAAAGGTTTAGAAATGGCATTGGATAGCAATGAACACGCGTTGAACTCACTGGGCTTTACAAAGGCGCCGGGCGATACCCGCGTGGTGGTGGCAATGTCCGGCGGGGTCGATAGTTCGGTTGTAGCAGCAGAACTGTCCCGCGAGGGCTATGATGTCGTCGGGGTGACGTTGCAGCTTTACGATCATGGCGCGGCACTGGCCAAAAAAGGTGCCTGCTGCGCCGGTGTCGATATTCACGACGCGCGCCGGGTGGCGCAAGATATGGGCTTTCCCCATTACGTGCTGGATTACGAAGATATCTTTCGCGACGCGGTGATGGACGAATTTGCTGACAGCTATCTGGCCGGCGCAACACCGGTGCCCTGTATTCGTTGCAATGAACGGGTTAAATTTCAGGATTTGCTGCAAACCGCCAAAGATCTTGGGGCTGATTGCATGGCGACGGGGCACTATATTCAACGCAAGTCCGGGCCAAACGGGCCAGAGCTGCACAGTGCCGCCGATGCCAACCGCGATCAAAGCTATTTCTTGTTTTCAACGACGCGCGATCAACTGGATTATCTGCGCTTTCCCCTTGGCCATCTGAAATCCAAGGCCGAGACCCGCGCATTGGCAACCAAATACGGGCTGGCGGTGGCTGATAAGCCGGACAGTCAGGACATTTGTTTTGTGCCCGATGGGAATTACGCCAGCGTGATTGAAAAGCTGCGCCCCGGTGCAGCCGAGCCGGGCGACATCGTCGATACCGATGGTAAGGTTTTGGGCAACCACGCCGGGGTGATCCATTATACGGTCGGCCAGCGCCGCGGATTGGGGATCGGTGGTTTGGTTGATCCGTTATATGTCGTGCGTCTGGATGTGGACGCGCAGCAAGTGATCGTCGGGCCAAAAGACTTGCTTGCAACCCGGATCGTTCCGGTGCGCGAGATTAACTGGCTGGGCGACACACCTTTTGACAGTCAGAAAGAATGGCACATGTCGGTGCGGGTCCGCTCAACCCGCCTTCCGCGCGACGCAATCGTGCGCCCGACGGGTCCGACCACGGCAGAGGTCGAACTGCTGGTGGCCGAAGAAGGTGTAAGCGCCGGGCAGGCTTGTGTGTTTTATGACCCTGATGGCAGCCGGATTTATGGCGGCGGTTGGATCTGGCGCGGGGAATAAAAAACGCGCGAGTCTTGTGCTTAAATCCGCTAAAATTTGACGATTTATTTCAACTAAGCCCGTCCAATACCGCCCGTGCTGCGCGTAATCCCGGCGCTTCGCCCCCTGCCCCAAGCGCTGTCATGGTTTGCTGCATCGCCTCGGTTTGTCGTGCGCGCAGCGGGGCCTCATCCAATAACGCGATCAACGCCTGACTTATTCGTTCAGGCTGGCAGTCTGGCCCAAGAAATTCCGGCACGACGTGGGTATTTGTGACCAGATTTGTCAGCGTGACTGTGTCGACTTTCGCCATCCGGGACATGATCTGCCATGTCAGCCAATTCAACTTATAGGCAATTACTGTGGGGGTGGCAGCGGCGGCCAGTTCCAACGACACAGTTCCAGAAGACGCCAGTGCTACGTCAGCGGCGGCAAAAGCGGTTCGTTTGCGGACCGCACCCTGCGCCACATTCACATCGCGCGGATCAAGAAGCACCGGCTGGCCCGGCCAATCGGCGACTGCCTGCTCGACGTCATGCGCCACCCCGCCAGCGGCGACCACAAGGACGCGGGCATTTGGATGTTTGCGCAAGACCAGTTCCAACGCCGAGCCGAATATCGGGGCCAAACGCGCTACTTCTCCGCGGCGTGATCCCGGAAGTGCGAGGATTATCGGCGCGTCCACCAGCCCATAAGCCTTGCGAAAGTCGGTCATTTTACGCGCGCTGACCGCCGGCTCGCTGACCACCGGGTGCCCAACAAAATCGCAACGCATTCCGGCGGCTTCCATCAGTGGCGGTTCAAACGGTAACAGCGCCAGCACTTGGTCTACGTGACGCGCCATTTTGGCCGCCCGTCCGGGGCGCCATGCCCAGACCGACGGGGCGACATAATGCACGATGCGAATGTTTGATTTTGCTTTCACCAATGCCGCTACCCGCAGGCAAAAATCCGGGCTGTCGATGGTTATCAACACATCCGGTTTTTGTGCTAGAATTGCATCGGAGGTCTGGGCGATACGGCGTTTAAGCTGGCGGTATTTCGGAAGGATTTCCACCAGCCCCATTACCGACAATTCATCCATCGCAAACAGGCTGCTCATGCCCGCCGCCTGCATCGCGCCGCCGCCAACGCCCACAAATTCGACCCCCGGCACAAGCTGTTTTAGACCTGCCATCAAGGCCGCACCCAGCTTGTCGCCAGATGCCTCGCCCGCGATCAGGAAAACCCGCATCAGCCCGCCTCGCGGATCCACAGGAAAACCCCGTGGGCGTCACAGGCCTTCACGGTTTCATCTGCGTCCAGAACCATTACGCCGCCAGCCGCGATCACGATGCCATCCAGCCCGGCTGCCGCCACTGCGGCCACCGTTTGCGGGCCGATCACCGGCAAGTCCACACGCAGGTCCTGCCCCGGTTTGGGCGCTTTATAAAACAGGCCACCTTCCGGCCCGGCCGGGCGTCGCCCATCTGCCAGCGTGGCCAACATCCAGTCCGTGCCACCGAACCCTTCCAGCGCCAAAGCCTGCCCCTTGGCCACGACACAGCCTTGGCCGACGTCCACCGCCCCAAGTGCGGCCACAATCTGGCTGGCTCGCGTGGCATCCGTTTGGTGATCTTGTCCCGGTTTAATCTGACTTGGAACACCAGCAGCAGGCAACAGCCCGGGTAATATTTCATCCGCCGCACAAACAGCAAAACCTGCCCCTTCAAAGATCGTCACAATGGCACGCAATGCACCATCATCACCGGCCTGAATCGCCTTGGCGATGGCTGGCACAAAGGGTGCGGTCAGCGCGTCAATCTGGCCCGGATCAATGTTTGGGCGCTGCACATGCCCGGCTAAACAAAGCTCGGTGATACCACGCGCCTTAAGATCAGCCAGCAAACTGCCAAGATGTTCAATACGGAAATGAATTTTTTCAGCGGTCGGGATTGCGGCAGGAAAGCCATCCAGCTCTACAATCAGCGGGGTCTGCCCCAAGGCGCACAGATGGCGATACAGGATATTTGGCAGAGCACCTTCGCCGGCAATAATAGCAAGCACGCTGCCCCCTAACCCGGTGTCAGAAAAGACCGGTCCGAACCGGCAAGAACGAAATCAACGATCTCTCGTACATAATCATTTTCGGTTTCAGCGGCCAGACGACGGGCCCGATCCTGAAACGCGCCCTCGCCCTGCGCCAGCGCCTGAAAAGCTGCACGCAATGCGGTGATGTCGCTGCGAGCAACACCTCGGCGTTTTAACCCGATCAGGTTCAGCCCATCCAACACGCCGCGTGGCCCCTGCACCAAACCGTGCGGGATCACGTCGTTGGTGACCATCGTCACCGCGCCAATAATCGCGCCAGCGCCGACCCTAACAAACTGATGCACGCCCGCCAGACCACCGATAATAACATCGTCACCGATGACACAATGGCCCGCCAATGCAGATTGGTTGGCCATCACCACGCGGTTTCCAACCTGAGCATCATGGCCCACATGTGCGCCGGTCATAAACAGGCAATCATCCCCAACCGTTGTGACACCGCCGCCCCCCTCGGTGCCAACGTTCAGCGTCGCGCCCTCTCGGATGCGATTGCGCTGCCCGATCACCAAACGGGTGTTCTCGCCACGGAATTTAAGATCTTGCGGAATTTCACCAACGACTGCAAAGGGAAACACAATTGTTTCTTCACCGATTTCGGTTTTGCCGGTCACGACACTATGGCTTTTAAGTTCGACGTTCGGAAGCAGAACCACCTCGGCCCCGACGGTGCAGAATGGGCCGATCTGGCAACCGGCAGAAATCACGGCACCCGGCTCAATAACAGCGTTTGGATGAACCGTGGCTTTGGCGTCAACGCTCATGTGTCAGTCCTGCTTCAGGTCCATCATCGCCGTAAATTCAGCCTCGGCTGCCAGTTCCCCGTCAACTTCGGCCCGACCGTGGAATTTCCAGATTTTACCGCCACCACGCTTGGTGGTTATATTCAGCTTTAACACATCACCCGGCACCACTTTGCGCCGGAATTTACACTTATCAATTGCCATAAAATAGATCAGCATTTCTTTGTCGGCCAAATCCAAAGCTACACCGACCAACACACCGGCGGTCTGGGCCATTGCTTCGACAATCGTCACGCCGGGCATAATCGGCGCACCGGGAAAATGGCCCTGAAAATGTGGCTCGTTGAACGTTACATTCTTGATGCCGACGGCAGAATTCTGGCCATCTATCTGTTCGACCCGGTCAACCAGCAGGAAAGGGTAACGATGCGGCAGTATGCGCTGAATGAGGTCAATATCAGCCGTTGTCTTATCCGAACTCATTCAAGTCCCCTTGGTTTTATTTGTTGACTATCAATTCGTTTGGTTTGGCACAAGTCAGCACTAGTCCGCTTGCGGACTGGGTTCAGTGTCGTCGCCACCGCCGGGCGACAGGTTTGTGCCACCCTCTTGTGCGGCATTGATACGCGCAATCACCTCGCTGGTGATATCGATACTATCGGCGGACAAAACAACGTCACGCCGTTCCAGAATAAGCAACGCGCCGCGTTCATTACCAATCGCCGACAAAATAGGCGAAATCGCATCCACGAAAGCGCGCCTGTCGTTCTCGCGAAGCGATTGCAATTCCCTTTGCTTGGTGTCCTGCTCATCCCGTATCTGTTGCACTTTTTGATCAAACGCATCGGCTAATGCACGAAACTCGTCAGCCGGTAACGTGGCCCTTTGTTCGGTCAAACTTCTTTCTTCTGTTTCAAGCTCGGCCTCAATCCGCCGGTTTTCCCGCACCAATTGCTGGAGACTTGCTTCAAGCTCTGCCCCAATGCGCTGCCCCGCCAGACTGGCCCCATACACCCGATCGCTGTCTATCGTCAGGATTGGGCTGATGGTCAAACCAAGGTCTTGACTGGACACAGGGTTGGCGAACCAAAATGATGTCACCAGTATCAGGGGCGCGCACCAGCGAAGCATCGTTAGAAACGCGTCGAAACTGTCAGATTGAAATTCTGCGTTTCATCGTAAGATTCTTTGTTGATCGCACGGCTGAAATTGAACCGAAGTGGCCCAATAGGTGTGGTCCAGAATATCGAGACGCCCGCAGAGGATCGAATATGCAGGCTGTCATCAATTGCCCCGCCAAGCGTGTCATCAAGCCCCCACACAGTACCAACATCCAAAAAGACCCCGCCCATAATGCCGTATTCTTCTGGCAGGCCTAAGGGAAAATCTGCTTCAAAACGGGCGACCGCAAAGTAGTTCCCACCAAGCGCGTCTTCATTGGCCGCTCCCAAATCACGTGGCCCAAGGCCTGCGGGCGCGAACCCTCGCATTTGATTTGACGACAAAAAGAAACGTTCCGTCAGCCGACTGTCACCACCGCTTCGCAATAATGCACCGCCCTCAAATGTGGCCGTCAGTGTCACTTCTTCGTTCAGTATCTGCTTATGATACGATGCGGTCGCGGTGGTCTTGATGAATGATCCGCCATTGTCCTGCGATCCAAAATCCTGACCAAAACGTAGTAACAACCCCGAAGTTGGGCTGAGACCGCCACGTCGGGTGTCGTAGCTGTAGCTATATCCAACAGACGTGCCAAAGACGTCGCCACTTGCGGCCTCATTCATCAAGACCACCGACGACCCGGCATCAACGTTGAAAATTTTGTCTTTGGAAAGCGTGAAATTCACCCCCAACCGGCCATTTTCGCTGACCGGAAATTCAAATCCGGGGCGAAAAAGGATACTTTGCGTATCATAATCCGTATAGTCGTATTCGGTTTGGCGAAATTGCCCGGTAAAACTGAATTTCAGATTACGGCCCATGAAATATGGTTCGATAAATGTGATGCCACCACTGGTATTATCCAGCCCGGCATTGATGTCCAAATTCAGCGTCTGCCCCCGGCCAAGCAGGTTCTTTTCGCTGAAATTTGCCGTCACCCCGACACCACCCGATGTATCGTAGGACATCCCAAAGCCCAAAGACCCAGTCAGGCCCTCTTCAACTTCGACGTCAACGATCACCTGATCCTCATCCGTGCCACCACGCGCCTGAACATTTGACGACGTGAACAATCCAAGGTCCCGTATGCGATCAGCGGCTTCGCGTATTTCGCGGGGATTGAATGTATCACCTTCTACGGTGCGGAACTGGCGCCGGATCACCTTATCCAACGTGGTTACATTTCCCTCGATATCAATCCGCTCGACAAAAACGCGGGGTCCGCGCACCAAGGCAAATTCTATATCCAGTGTCAGATCACGGTCGTTGCGCGTCACCCGCGGCTCGACTCGTAGCAGCGACAGACCTTTGCGCAAAGCTAACCGTTCAAGTCGCGCAATCGAGTTATCTACCGATTGCGGCGTATAGGTCTGACCGCTGCGCACCCGGACTTCACGGCCAAACTCATCTGCGTCGGCATCCGCAATCTCGCTGACAGTCGTGACGTCCCCAATATTGAATTTCTGCCCTTCACGCACATTAAAAGTAACAAAAAACGCATTGCGCTCGCGGGAAAATTCTGACGTGACAGACAACACCTGAAAATCAACATATCCACGGGCCTGATAAAAATCGCTGAGCAGCTGCTTGTCAAAAGCAATACGGTCGGCGACATATGTATCCTGTTTGATTATCTGACGCAGCAGACCCGCCTGTTTGGTGCCCATAACGCGGCGCAAACGCCGGTCCGAAAAGACCCGGTTCCCGACTATGGACAATCGCTCAATTTCTGATCCGCGTCCTTCGCGAACTTCGAACACAAGATCAACGCGATTGTCACTGCGGCGAATGATTTTGGGTGTCACCGCAGCTGCCAACCGGCCCTGCGCCTGATAGGCTTGGGCCAATGCTGTGGCGTCTCGTTCGGCTTGAATAGCGCTGTAAACCCGGCGTGGCTGTGAGGTGATAATTTCCCGCGCCGCATCATCATCGATGCGTTTGTTGCCTTCGATACTAATGACATTGATCGTTGGATTCTCGATCACGCGGATCAGCAATCGCCGACCTTGCGGTATGAATTCAACGGTATCAAAAAGGCCAGTATCAACGACACGCTGGTATGCCGCATTCAAGTCGCTGGCAGAAATGCTGCGCCCCCTTGAAATTTCGGCGTAGCGCAGAATTGACTGGGTTTCGATCCTTTGGTTGCCATCAACCGAAACTGACTGGAAACTGTAGACTTGCGCCGATGCCGACGTGGGAGCCATCACAGAAATCGCCGCGAAAATAAGGAAAAGTATTAAAGTCAGCCGATGCAGGATGTCTGATCCAACACTGTTATTTTTTGCCACACAGGCGACGTCATCGTGCATAGGCCCCAATCCAAACAAACATACGTTAGATGTTGATTAACGGGATTGAGCGGCCTTGTCAAAAGACCAAAATGGCGATGAGTTATTGCGCCGGGTGGCGCGATAATTGGTTAAATAACGGCTATTCTGGCTTACATTGAGCCGATATAGGCCCCAACCAACAATGCAACGGCAATCGTTCCAAAATATAGGAAACGATCCCAATTAAGATCGAACAAAAGCGTTAAGCCCCGGTAGCCTGTCTGAATTGCATGCATCGGATTAATCCCAGGATGTTTTCAATACCCCAAAAATAACCCGGACAATATGTCAGTACTAAGGCATTCTTAACCCGGTTTTGCGGCATCCTCAGGGGCAGAACAGATCGTTTGAAAGCGCAAACACCATCAATCCCAAAAGCAATGCCAGACCAATCGCCATCAAAATTCGCATAGCGCCATCACTCGGGGGCCTGCCGACTATGGCTTCATAGGCATGAAACACCAAATGTCCCCCGTCCAAAACCGGGATCGGGAACAGGTTAAGAAAACCAACAGCCGTGGACAAGACAGCAATAAACCAGATGAAGTTACTGACCCCTTGACTGGCCACCTCGCCCGAGGTTTGGGCGATGCCAATCGGGCCACGCAGATTGCAGCTGGAAATTGAGCCAATCACCACATGATAAAGGCCGGAAACGCTGGATTGAACTACGAAATAAGTCTGTTGGGCACCTTTTGAAATTGCCCCCCATAGACCGGGTGTTTCAGTCGCTGGTACAAACAACATTGTGCCGGTGATACCGATCAGCCACCGCGTTTCAAAACCACCGTCAGCCAGCGGCAAATCCATCCTGCGTGGCTGTAAGGGCACGGCCAAAGTCTCACCTTCGCGCCAAATCTCTAGCTGCAACGTCGTACCGTCAGACTTGCCGACGTAACTGCGCAACTCAGAGAATGCATGCATTTCAATGCCATCGACACTGACGATAACATCGCCGGTTTTCAAACCCGCATCAATCGCCGCAGACCCCGGCGTTACGCCGCCAATCATAGCCGGATAAGGAACCGGGGCAGATACTGAAACCTCTCGTCCGTCGCGCAAGACAGTGTATTCAACCTGCGGGGCCACAGGCAGGCTGTCTATGTAGCCTTCAAAATTATCAAGTGCCGGGGTTTTCTGACCTGCAATGGCCAGAATTTCATCCCCAGCCTGCAATTCCTGCAAATAGGGAACCGGACGCAACTCATCTATGGTCAGCGGATCACTAGCGATGCCGCGAAAAGCAATCACCGCGCCAAATACCAGCACAGACAGGATAAAATTGAACGCCGGGCCTGCCGCAACCGTTATCGCACGCGCCCAAAGCGGGGCAGAATGCATGGTGTGGCGAAGCTGATCCTCGCTCATAGCGTCCATTGCCAGCGTGTCTTTGCTGCTAGCCGCACTGGCATCGCCAAGGAACTTGACGTAGCCGCCAAAGGGCAAGGCCGCCAATTGCCAACGCGTGCCGCGTTTGTCATAGCGCGACCAGATGATCGGGCCAAACCCAAGCGAAAACACCTCGGCGTGAATGCCGGACCAGCGGCCAACGATGTAGTGACCGTATTCATGCACCGCGATGATAATCAGCAACGCCACCAGAAACGTGGCAATAGTGAATAGTAAACCGCCAAATGACGGGATCAGGTTAACAAATTCCAAACTCTGGCCTCATTGGTTTCTTACACTGATCAATTCAGCTGCGCGTACACGTGCCAGATGGTCAGTTTGAGTTACGTTATCAAGGTTAAAGGCGGCATCAATAAGGCCCGGCTCGGATGACATTTTTGTCAACGTATCCTCAACCACTTGGGCCATATCCAGAAACCCAATTTGTCGGGCGATGAACGCATCAAGCGCAATTTCCTTGGCCGCGTTAAACACGGCCCCCGCCATTCCCCCACTCGCCATAACTTCGCGTGCCAATCGCAATGCGGGGAAACGAACCTCATCGGGGGCCTCAAAACGCAACTGCCCTACCCGTGCCAGATCAAGGCGATCCACCGGCAAAGGCGCGCGTTCAGGCCAGTTCAACGCAAAACCAATCGCGTGGCGCATATCGGGCGCCCCAAGATGTGCCATCAGCGCCCCGTCATTGAACCCGACCAAAGCGTGGACCAGACTCTCCGGATGCACCAGCACCTCTATCTGATCTGGCTGAAACCCGAAAAACTCTTTGGTTTCTATGACTTCCAGAGCTTTGTTGAACATTGAGGCGCTATCAATTGTGATCCGCTGCCCCATCACCCAATTGGGGTGGTTCAAGGCTTGCTCTAACGTTGCTTTGGCCAGTTTACTGACTGGCCAGTCGCGAAACGGCCCGCCGGATGCGGTAATGATCACGCGCTCGACTGCGCGTTTATCCTCGCCAATTAGCGCCTGAAATACCGCCGAGTGTTCGCTGTCCACCGGCAGGATCGTGGCCCCGTACCTTTTGGCGGTCGCATTTATAAGCGGCCCTGCGGTGACAAGGCTTTCCTTGTTGGCCAAAGCAAGAACCTTACCTTGCTCTAGCGCGGCCAAGCCTGGCGGCAATCCGGCCGCCCCAACAATCGCTGACATGGTCCAATCCACCGGACGTCGGGCTGCCGCAACAATAGCATCCTCCCCGGCAGCAACCGTCACCGTGCTGCCCGCCAAAGCCTGCTTAAGGTCTGCGTAACAATCCTCATGCGCCGTAACGGCAATTTCGGCGTTAAAATCCAGCGCATCTTTGGCCAGTTGCGCCACGTTACGCCCACCCGTCAACGCAACCACCTGAAATTCATCAGGCCGCCGCCCAATCAGATCAAGCGTATTTTGCCCGATAGACCCGGTCGCACCAAATATTGAGATCCGCCGCATCATCCAACCACCGGCCAGCCACTAATCATGATCCAGACGATATAAGACGCCGCAAGTGCTGCGATCATCCCGTCAAACCGATCCAAAAATCCGCCATGTCCGGGCAACAACGCAGAACTGTCTTTAACCCCCGACCGACGCTTGATCGCACTTTCGCCGATGTCACCCAATTGCGAGGCAAAGGCCAAAATGATGGCGACAATCGCCACAAGCACGCCAAAACCCGGTTCGGCAAAGGGCACGCTGATCAGAGCCGCACCGATCCAACCACCCACGGTGCCGGACCATGTTTTTTTGGGGCTGACCTTTGGCCAAAACTTTGGACCACCGACAATGCGCCCAACAAAATACCCGGCGACATCGGTGATGATGACCACGCCAACTACGAGCAACAGGATATTCAGCCCCAAATTCATTCGAATGACAAAGGCAGAAATGGCCCCGATGATAATTACCGGGGCATAAATCAGAAAAATTGCCCGCCCTTTCTTAAGCCACATGACACCGATCACAACCATTCCCAACGACAGGAACAAGGCGTTTTGGTAGTCCTCGCTGTTGAAAAGGATGACCAGAATTCCAGTAAAAGCGGATAAAACCTGTGCGGCGGACAATTGTTCGGGCGACAGCATACGCACCAGTTCCCAGATCATCACCGCAGCAAACAACGCGACCAGAAAGTTCAACCAGATACCGCCCAGCACGATAGCACCAATGCCGACCACGCCAATCAACATGGCAGATATCAGGCGTGCGCGCAGATCATCCCATTTTCGGGTGCTCTCGCTCATCCGGTAACGGCACCAAACCGTCGTTCGCGACCGGCAAAATTGGTAACACATTTGGTGAAAACCTCGGCCGAGAAATCTGGCCAGAGTGTTTCGACAAAATCAAACTCGGAATAAGCCGATTGCCACAGCAAAAAGTTGGACACCCGCGCTTCGCCGCTGGTGCGGATCACCAGATCGGGGTCCGGCAGACCAGCGGTATCCAGATAATTACCAAAGGTTTCTGCCGTAATGTTTGCAGCGTCCAACCGCCCGGCGGCAACTTCTATGGCGACCCGCTGGCTTGCGCGTGCGATCTCATCGCGGCCACCATAATTGATCGCAACCGTCAGAAATAACGTGTCATTATCCTTAGTCAGTTTTTCCAACTGGTCCATCATTGTGACCAGTCGTTTGTCCAACCGATCCCGGCTGCCGACGAAACGAACACAAATGCCGTTGTCGTCCAACGCTTTGGTTTCTTTGGCAATATAACGGCGAAACAGCGTCATCAGCCCGGAAACTTCGGACGGGCTGCGCTTCCAGTTTTCGGTCGAAAATGCAAAAACAGTCAGATATTTTACGCCCAGTTCCGGACAGGCTTCGACAACTTCGCGCACCCGTGCACCACCAGCCTGATGTCCGAACAGTCGCGGTTTTCCCCGCGCTGTCGCCCATCTACCGTTGCCATCCATAATAATGGCGACATGTTCAGGCCCCGAATGCGAACTGTCCTTCAAAACTCAATATCCCTTCACCCGTCAACCGACGGCTTCAAACTTGCATAATCTCAGCTTGCTTTTTCTCTAGGGCCGCGTCGATCGCAACAATAGAAGCATTTGTCAGTTCCTGAACTTCGTCCGACCAGATTTTTACGTCATCCTCGGACATTCCATCAGTTTTAGCCTTTTTCAGCTGATCCATGCCGTCACGGCGCACGTTGCGAACAGCAATGCGCGCGCTTTCGGAATATTGCGCGGCAACTTTGGTCAAATCACGGCGACGTTCTTCGTTTAGTTCCGGAATGGGCAGGCGGATCACAGTGCCGTCGATAACCGGGTTAATTCCCAGCCCGCTTTCACGGATCGCTTTTTCAGCGACCCCAAGAAGGCCCTTGTCCCAAATATTGACTGTCAGCATACGGGGTTCCGGCACATTTATCGTGCCAATCTGGCTAATCGGCGTCAAAGTGCCATAGGCCATAACATTTATCGGCTCGACCATCGTCGCCGAAGCCCGCCCGGTGCGCAATGCCGCAAATTCCTGCCGCAATGCAACCATCGCACCATCCATCCGGCGCTGCAGGTCATCCAGATCAATTCCTATATCATCGTCCGCCATTGGCTCTACTCTTGTTGTTATTTGGCGTTTATATCACTTATCGCGGCTTATAACGTTATCCACCGACGATTGTATAGGTGCCTTTCCCGGCAAGTATTCCACGAAACCCACCGGGCTCATCAAGTGAAAACACAACGATCGGTAAATTATTGTCGCGCGCCAAGGCAATCGCGCTAGCATCCATCACCCCAAGATGCTGTTGCAACACATCATCATAGCTAATTTCATCATAGCGCTTTGCGTCGTCAAATTTTTCGGGATCTTTGTCATAGACACCGTCTACTTTAGTGCCCTTAAAAATTACTTCACATGCCATTTCGTTGGCCCGCAGGGTCGCCGCTGTGTCGGTGGTGAAATACGGGTTTCCGGTGCCGGCTGCAAAAATACAGACCCGACCTTTTTCAAGGTGGCGCACGGCGCGACGGCGAATGTAAGGTTCACAAACTTGGTCCATTGGGATCGCACTGATAACGCGTGTGAAAACGCCGATGTCTTCCAGAGCTGATTGCATCGCAAGGGCATTCATGACCGTTGCCAGCATGCCCATATAGTCGGCCGTCGTGCGTTCCATCCCCTGCGCGCTGCCTTGCAGGCCCCGAAATATGTTGCCGCCACCAATGACCATGCAGATCTCGACCCCAAGATCATGGACCGTCTTCACCTCGTGCGCAATTCGCGCCACTGTTGGCGGGTGCAGCCCATAGCCCTGATCCCCCATCAGCGCCTCGCCAGAAATTTTCAAAAGAACGCGTTTGTATGTCGTAAGGGGGTGGGTTTGGTCCGCTTCGCTCATATGATTTATCTCTTTGTAATCCGGTGGGGTGTTGCCGCAAAATGTCGTAAAATATCAATCTGTTCAACGTGTAAAAAACGGAAACTGGATTATCCCTTGATTTGCTTTGGCTTGGCAGACACAAACCCGGTGTAGATAGCACAATGAACTGGCAGGTAACACGCTGACTTTATTACAAAACATATCGGCAGAGCGCCCGGTTTTGATCGCCGGACCAACTGCAAGCGGGAAATCCGGCTTGGCGCTGGAGATCGCGGCACAGCACGGCGGCATCATTGTCAATGCTGACGCACTGCAGGTGTTTGCCAACTGGGATGTGTTAACGGCCCGCCCCACAGCGCAGGATTTGGCCGCAGCACCGCACGCACTTTATGGCCACATCGGCGCGTCAATGGGATATTCCGTCGGCCATTGGCTGCGCGACGTGGGACCACTGCTTGCGGGCGATCAACGCCCGATCATTGTGGGCGGCACTGGTCTGTATTTCACCGCACTGACGCAGGGCCTTGCCGACATTCCCGAAATTCCTGGAACCATCCGCGAACAGGCCGACGCCCGGATGCTGGCCGAGGGGCATCGTGCGATGCTGGAACAGCTGGACCCACAGACCGCCGCGCGGATCGACGCCAACAATCCGGTTCGGGTTCAGCGCGCGTGGGAGGTATTGCAAGCCACCGGGCGCGGGCTGGCCAGCTGGCAAGATGACACCCCTGCCCCTTTGTTGCCGTTGGCGGATGTGCAAACGATCCTGATTGATGCGGATCGCGACTGGCTGGCCGGTAGGGCCGACCAGCGCTTTGATCTGATGCTGGAAAATGGCGCACTGGACGAAGCCCGTGCCAATCTGGCCGACTGGGATCCGGCGCGCCCGTCCTGCAAGGCAATTGGCGCGCCAGAACTGATCGCATACCTGCGGGGTGAGATGACGCTGAAGCAGGCAGGCGATTCTGCCAAAACCGCCACTAGACGCTATGCAAAACGTCAGCGAACGTGGTTTCGTGCTCGGATGAAAACCTGGGACCGTGTGACGCGGCCCTGAAATTGGGCAACATGTTGCCGCAGGTTGCAAACCCAAACCCAAGATGTGCCAAACTGCCGGTGCCGGTCAGAATCCGTCTATCAATTATACGGGCTCTGGCCTAGCCTTCTGTTACTGAACGGGGGCTAACACATCAAATGACTGGGGAACTAACGCCGGGCGGCGCGTTTCGCGTCGTGCCATTGGCGCGCTTTGCGCAGGGCGGACGCTGGCGCACAGAAGCAATGCGCAGCTATTCACAACCTGTATTGCTCTGGTTCACTAAGGGGCAAGGCCGCATCACTGTATCCGGTGTCACCCGTGGTTACGGTGCCCACAACGCAATTTTCCTGCCCGCCGATACGATGCATGGCTTTGATATGCTTGGTCAGGTCACTGGATCCGTAGTGTTTTTTCCGCGAAACGACGATATTGGCCTGCCCCATGACGCCCAGCACATGCGGTTTCGCGAAGCCCGCCAACACGCCGACCTTAATCGGATGATTGACGATTTAAGCCTTGAAAGCGCAAACAATTTGCCGGGTCAGGATCGCGCATTGATGCATCACGGGGGCCTGCTTGCGGTCTGGCTGGATCGCCATATTGCGGAAAACGCCGACACGATCATCGGAACTCGGGCTGCCCGCCGCTTGGTTGCGGCTTTTACCGCATTGGTCGAACGGGATTTTCAAAGCGCCAAATCAGTGGCAGACTTTGCCGCCGAACTTGGTGTCACACCAACCCATCTGTCGCGCGTCTGTATCGTCACATCCGGCAAGCCTGCGTCCAAACTGCTTGCCGACCGGGTGCACTTTGAGGCCCGTCGCCTGCTGCGCGAAACCGGAACCCCGGTCCATCAAATCGCAACGCAGCTCGGGTTTTCATCACCCGCTTACTTCACCCGCGCCTTCCAAAAACAGACCGGAATGACCCCAACATCCTTTCGACGCGCCCGGTAAGCCAATATTTTTGCTTTCTTTTGCGTATTTTTGTTGCTTCCCGGGCCGATGTCGTTTTTGTTGAAGCCATATGTCGCATTCAGACCATTTTGTTACGGATGCGAGCGGTGACACGGGAACACAATCTGTGCGAACATACCACCACGGGGGACGTTACCAACACCGACCAAATTGAAATTGACGCGGGAATTGCCGGAACACGGCACACCCCGCCGAATAGGACTGTTCAGGGAGAACAATAAAAAATGAAAACGATAAATGGAAAGCCAATGCACCCGGCTGTCGGCATGTTTGCCGACGAACACAAGGCTGGCCAACTTAACCGGCGCGAGTTTCTGGCCCGCGCCACAGCACTGGGCGCAACATCCGCCGCCGCTTACGCGATGATTGGTGCTGCTGCACCGGCATATGCCGCAGGCGCTGCCCAACAGGGCGGTACATTCCGTATTCAGATGAATGTCATCGCCTTAAAAGACCCACGGACATTTGATTTCTCGGAAATCTCCCATGTGTGTCGCGGCTGGTTGGACTATCTGGTTGAATACAACAGTGACGGCTCTTTCCGCGGCATGCTGTTGGAAAGTTGGGAAGTAAACGAAGACGCGACCCAATATATCCTGAACGTTCGTAAGGGCGTAAAATGGAATAACGGCGATGATTTCACCGCCAATGACGTGGCCCATAATATTGGCCGCTGGTGTGAAAAAGGCGTTGAAGGCAATTCAATGGCGGGCCGGTTTGCCACGCTGATTGACGCAACGACAGAAAAAGCGCTGGACGGCGCGATTGAAGTTGTCGACGACCACACTCTGAAACTGAACCTGCCAAGCCCCGATATCACGTTGATCGCAGGCATGGCCGATTACCCATCCGCCATCGTTCACCAAAGCTATGACAATGGTAACCCGGCCGACAATCCAATCGGCACCGGCCCATATCTGCCCGAAGAATATGAGGTTGGTGTGCGCGGTGTTCTGACACTTAATCCAGATCACACATGGTGGGGAACCGAAGTATACGGCGGCCCATATCTGGACCGGATCGAGTTTATCGATTTTGGCACCGATCCATCGGCTTTCGTTGCCGCATTTGAATCAGACGAAGTGGATGCAACGTATCAGAGTGCGGGCGAATTCATCGAAGTGTTCGACGATCTCGGCTACACAAAATCCGAAGCAAACACTGCGGCCTGTTTTGTTGTTCGCCCACATGCGGACGGCGCAATCGGCGATGCCAAGCCATATGCAGACGTGCGTGTTCGCCGGGCACTGGCAATGGCTGTCGACAATAAGGTTGTTCTGGAGCTTGGGTTTTCAGGAAACGGTGCGGTTGGTGAAAATCACCATATCTCGCCTTTGCACCCTGAATACGCGGACATCGGTCCGGCGGTTTATGATCCGACTGGCGCAAAGGCTTTGCTGGACGAAGCCGGGTTTGGTGACACCGAATTTGAACTGACCTCGATTGATGACGACTGGGAGCGCAATACCTGTGACGCCGTCGCAGCGCAGCTTCGTGACGCAGGTGTGGCGGTCAAGCGCACTGTTCTTCCGGGGTCCACATATTGGAACTCATGGGCCAAGTTTCCGTTCTCGGGCACAGGTTGGAACATGCGTCCTTTGGGCGTTCAAATTCTGGCGCTGGCGTATAAAAGCGATGGCCCCTGGAACGAAACCGGATTCAACAATGCGGAATTTGACACGCTGCTGGCAAGTGCGTTGTCGATTGCTGACGCAGATGCACGGCGCGTGGTCATGACCAAAATAGAACAAATTATGGTCGATGAAGGCGTGATAATCATGCCTTACTGGCGTTCGCTTTACCGCCATTTCCGCGACGGGTTCGTCGGATTGGAAATGCACCCAACGTTCGAATTACACCTTTATAAATTCGGCGTTGCAGCCTGATAAAACAATGTGGGTCGCCGAATTCGGCGGCCCATTTTCATCTGACGCAAGGCCGATCCTTTCGTCAGACCGCGCACGGGCGACATAAAACCGCCAACGCGCAAAGGCGGACGACGTGAGAAAGGGTTGTTAAGCCCTGATCGTCGCCCGTGATCGGAAGACGGGGGAAACGATGCTACAATTTATTCTGCGCCGGCTTGGCACGATGGTGCTGACAGCGCTTTGTCTGACCTTCATCGTCTTTTTTCTGACCAACCTTGCCCCAAACCTTGAAAAAGTCGCCAAGACCCAAGGCAACGCCCGGATGAGCGATCAGGACGTTAATTCATGGCTTGATAAACGCGGCTATCTAGCCCCCTTGCCCGTTAAATACGGCCAGTGGCTGGGAATACTGCCCGGATACACACATCAAGACGATGACGGCGTGATTACCGGGCGCTGCATTTCCAAAGACAACACAGCCCAGACGGCCCCCACCTTTTGTGGCGTTCTGCAGGGGCATTGGGGACTTTCGACTGTCTTTCGAAAACCGGTGTTATCCGTAATATCCGAGCGTCTCGCCCTAACCGGCTGGCTGATGATGTGGGTGATGATCGTGATGGTGCCGGGCGCCCTGATCATCGGGGTTTTTGCCGGAATGCGCGAAGGATCACGCACCGACCGCAGCCTGTCCACGGTATCCATCCTGACAACGGCCACACCGGAATATGTATCGGGCGTGATCTTTATCGCTTTGCTCGCCTCGTCCAAATTCGGGATAAGTCCGCTGTTGAACGAATGGGGCTGGATCGAAACCAAAACCCTGTTCAAAGGCACTGCGACAAGTGCGATGAAAGAAATAACATTCGTCAACTTCTTCCTGCCGGTGATAACAATCGCACTTTACGGCATGGGCTATATCGCGCGGATGACACGTGCCTCTATGACCGAGGTCATGACGGCGCAATATATCCGAACCGCCCGCCTGAAAGGCGTAAGTTTCCCAGCCATTGTTATGAAACACGCGTTGCGCAATGCGCTGATTGCGCCCTTCACCGTCATCATGCTGCAAATTCCGTGGCTGTTGAACGGCGTCGTGATTGTCGAGACGTTGTTTAACTACAAAGGCTTTGGCTGGACGTTGGTGCAAGCGGCGGGAAACAACGACATCGAGCTGCTTTTGGGCGTCTCGGTTGTCTCGGTCGTCGTGGTTCTGGTGACGCAGCTGATTTCGGACATCGGCTATGTCTACCTTAATCCACGCATCAGAATTTCTTGAGGGGCAGAGATCATGGAACCACTTAGCTGGGGCGCTATCACCCTTCGCATGTTGGCACAGTTCGCGCCGGTATGGATTGCACTGATCGCAACATTCACCGTGTCGATAATCTATAAGCGAAAGCTGGGTCTTTACGGCAAGCTGTTTGACAGCACGATTGGCATGATCGGTTTTGGTCTGGTGATGTTTTGGGTTTTCACGGCCATTTTGGGTGGCCCGATGGATATGATCGTCACCCATGATGCGCTGACACAAATTTCCGGGCTAAAAAACAAAACGCCCGGTGTTGTCGTGCCCGGTGCACAAGAAAACGGACTGTATTCTTACTACCTGCTGGGCGGCGATAATCTGGCGCGCGATGTGTTCAGCCGGATGGTTAAAGGCAGCTGGGTGGTGATCGCGATTGCACCGCTGGCCACACTGTTTGCCTTTATGGTTGGCATCACCCTTGGCCTGCCTGCCGGGTATTTCGGCGGCAAACTGGATACGGCACTGTCATTCTTTGCCAACCTGATCCTCGCCTTTCCGGTGATCTTACTGTTTTACCTGCTGGTCACGCCGGAAATCGTTGAAACCGGCATTCCAAGCTATATGGCGGCGGTGCTGTTTATCTTTCCGCTGATTTTTGCCACCGTATTGCTAAACTCGCGCTACCATACCCAGCCGCGAATTCGCACACCGCTGCTAATCGGCGTGCTGGTGGTGCTTGGCTGGCTTTATCTTTCAACAATTTCTGAGGTTGGCAGCAAGATCGCCATTCTGCCCAGCTTTCTTGACGGCTTTGATGTGCCGGGCGGCATTCTGGTGGTGTTCGTTTCGGTGGTCTTTGTGAATTCACCCACGGTATTTCGGATCGTGCGTTCGCTGGCATTGGACATCAAAACGCGTGACTATGTTGCCGCCGCGCAAACCCGTGGTGAAGGCGCGTGGTATATCATGCTGTGGGAAATCTTGCCCAATGCCCGCGGCCCACTGATCGTCGATTTCTGCCTGCGCATCGGCTACACCACCATCCTGCTGGGAACCCTTGGGTTTTTCGGCCTTGGCCTGCCCCCCGAAAGCCCGGATTGGGGATCAACGATCAACGAAGGGCGCAAACTGCTGTCGATCTATCTGCATCCCGCACTGCCACCGGCACTGGCGCTGCTCAGCCTTGTGTTGGGTCTGAACCTGCTGGCGGACGGATTGCGCGAAGAAAGCCTGAGGGACTGACATGACAAAATCTGATTATGATGGCCCGATCCTGGAAATCGACAAACTGTCGATCTCGTTCTTTACCCGCTTGCGCGAAATTCCGGCGGTGATGGATTTTTCCTGCGTTGTGCAGCCGGGCGAAGCGATGGGACTGGTTGGCGAAAGCGGCTGTGGCAAATCCACCGTCGCACTTGGTGTGATGCAGGATCTGGGTGTCAACGGGCGCATTGTCGGCGGTTCGATAAAGTTCAAAGGGCGCGATCTGAATGCGATGTCGCAAGAAGAACTGCGTGCCATTCGCGGCTCGGAAATTGCGATGATCTATCAGGAACCGATGGCCAGCCTGAACCCGGCCATGAAGATCGGCAATCAGTTGATGGAAGTGCCGATGATCCACGAAGGCACCAGTGCCGCAGACGCCTATCAGATGGCACTAGAGGTCGTCACCGACGTGAAACTGCCCGACCCGGAGCGCATTCTTAAAAGCTATCCACATCAGTTATCGGGTGGTCAGCAACAACGGATCGTCATCGCGATGGCGCTGATGTCCAAGCCCGCATTGCTGATTTTGGACGAACCGACCACGGCCCTTGATGTGACAGTAGAGGCCGGGATCGTGCAACTGGTCAAGGATCTGGGCAAGAAATACGGCACGTCAATGCTGTTCATATCCCACAACCTTGGGCTGGTGCTGGAAACCTGTGATCGGATCTGCGTGATGTATTCCGGCGAGGCGGTCGAGACCGGCTCAATCGAAGATGTCTTTGACAAGATGCAGCACCCTTATACGCAGGCGCTGTTTCGCTCGATCCCATTGCCCGGTGCGGACAAGAATACCCACCCGCTGGTGGCAATTCCCGGCAACTTCCCCCTGCCCCATGAACGTCCGTCGGGCTGTAATTTCGGCCCCCGCTGCGATTATTTCGAGGCCGGGCGCTGTGACACTGGTCACATCCGAATGGACGAGATTGCGGGCGACGACCGGCACGGCAGTCGATGCGTGAAATTCCGAGAGATTGACTGGGACGCCCCGATTACGGTCGGTGAGGCCAAAGAAAAGGCCGAGATCGGCAAGGTTGTTTTGAAAATGGACAACCTGAAGAAATACTATGAGGTCGCGGCAAATGCGCTGTTTGGTGGTGGCGACAAAAAGGTGGTCAAAGCCAACGAAACCCTAAGCTTTGAGGCGCGCGAATCTGAAACACTGGCAATCGTCGGCGAATCGGGTTGTGGTAAATCCACTTTTGCCAAGGTTCTCATGGGGTTGGAAACCGCAACTGATGGGGAAATCCTGTTGGATGGCAATAACATAGAAGACATCCCGATCCAGGATCGCGGCACTGATATCGTGTCCTCGATCCAGATGGTTTTCCAGAACCCGTTTGATACGCTGAACCCGTCAATGACCGTCGGGCGTCAGATTGTCCGAGCACTGGAAATATTCGGCATCGGTGCAAATGATGCCGAACGTCAGCAACGCACGCTGGAACTGCTTGATCTGGTGAAACTGCCGCGCGAATTTTCCGAACGTATGCCGCGTCAGCTGTCGGGTGGCCAGAAACAGCGCGTCGGCATTGCCCGCGCCTTTGCCGGCGGTGCCCGCATCGTTGTGGCCGATGAACCCGTGTCAGCGCTGGATGTTTCGGTACAGGCCGCAGTAACAGATCTGTTGATGGAAATTCAGCGCGAGGAAAAAACCACGCTGCTGTTCATCAGCCATGACCTGTCGATCGTGCGTTACCTCGCAGACCGTGTGATGGTGATGTATCTGGGCCATGTGGTGGAATTGGGCGATACGGATCAGGTATTCTCACCCCCCTATCACCCTTATACCGAGGCGTTGCTATCCGCCGTTCCAATTGCCGACACATCGGTACAAAAACAGCAGATCGTGCTGGACGGCGACATTCCTTCGGCGATGAACCCACCCACAGGTTGCCCGTTCCAAACCCGGTGCCGCTGGAAAGACGATGTGGCGGATGGCTTGTGTGATATCGACGTGCCGCCAATGCGCACGCTGGCCGATGGTCATCAGATTAAGTGTCACCTGCCCGCGGAAGTCCTTGCCCGGATGGAGCCGGTGATTAAGATGGCCGCTGAATAGGCTTTCCTAACGAATGCAGCCCTGATGTCTGATTTTGCCCCCTTACCCACGCCGCCCTATTACGCGGTGATATTTGCCGCGCGGCGCACCGAGGGCGATTTCGGCTATAGCGCGATGGCGGCTAAAATGGCCGAAATGGCCGCAGCACAACCGGGGTATCTGGGCGTTGAAACCAGCCGCAATGAGGCCGGGTTTGGCATCACCGTCAGCTATTGGGCGGATGAGGCAGCACTTTTAGGCTGGAAAAAAGAGTCGCAACACGCACTGGCGCAAAAGCTTGGGCGCGAGCGGTGGTATTCCTATTACACGATGCGGATCGCCAAGGTGGAACGGCATTATGATGGGCCAGAGGGACGCAGTTAACTGCCCAAAATCGCCCGCACATATTTCTGAGTTTCCGAATACGGCGGAATTCCACTGTATTTCGCAACAGCCTCTGGTCCCGCATTATAGGCCGCCAGCGCCAGCCGCCACGAGCCGAACCGATCATACATCTGGCGTAGATAGCGCGCGCCACCTTCCAGATTTTGTTGTGGATCATGGGCATCAACGCGCAAAACCTTTGCGGTTTGTGGCATCAACTGCGCCAAACCAATCGCGCCTTTATGCGAAAGTGCGCTGGGGTTCCAACCACTTTCCTGCTGAACCAGTCGCAAAAACAGCGTTTCAGGTATGTTATATTGCACCGCCAAACTACGTGCCGCATCGACGAAGGGGCCATTGAAATTGCCAGCCATTGCAATGGCTTCTGGCGTGCCGGGCACAATCGCGCGCGGCGGTTTCAAACGCACTGATCCGGAATATTGGGACGCGGCCCGGTTATCCAGAACATCAAGTTGTGATTTAAACAGACCATTGCGCGATTTTGATGACAGTTTCAGCGAATCCGCAGTCGCCACGGTTGGCAACGCCACGCAAAATATCAGAACAATCCCACCCAAACGCTTGAACATCAGACACCCCAAAACACGCTTGGCCCTTTTATCACCAGAAAATCAGGACTTCCAGAAATTCCCGCCATTAAGGCATGTTTAACCAAGATAGGCTGGTGTAGGTTTGGAAAAATTCACGCAGAATCGACGGGAGATCGGATATGGCGGGTTCAGTAAATAAGGTGATTCTGGTTGGCAATTTGGGCGCTGACCCAGAAGTGCGGACATTCCAGAACGGCGGCAAAGTGTGCAATCTGCGCATTGCTACGTCTGAAAACTGGAAGGACAAAAACACCGGCGAGCGGCGCGAGAAAACCGAATGGCACACCGTCGCGGTGTTTTCCGAAGGTCTGGTTCGGGTCTGCGAGCAATACCTGAAAAAGGGTTCCAAGATTTATATCGAGGGCCAGTTGCAAACCCGTAAATGGCAGGATCAGTCCGGCAACGACCGCTACTCAACCGAGGTGGTTTTGCAAGGTTTTAACGGCACGCTGGTGATGCTTGATGGTCGCAGTGGTGGCGGTCAGGGCGGCGGTGGCCAGGGCGGTGGCGGCGGTTATATGGCCGATCAGTCCGGCGGATATGGCGGTGGCCAATCATCCAGCCCTGCAAATAATGCCCCTAGCAATATGGACGACGAAATCCCGTTTTAGAACCGGGTCAGTTTATCAGGTTGGGCGCGCTGCAAGTTGCGCGTCCAGCACCTGCCGGATCACAGATGTATCTACATCACTGGCCACAAATGCCCGGCCAATCCCGCGCGCCAGTATGAACCGCAGCTTGCCGTCCACCACTTTTTTGTCCTGGGCCATCAGTTCAAGCAACCCGTCCGCATCGGGTAGATCGCCGGGTATATCGGCCAGATCAGTTTTCATTCCCATGGCCCGAAGGTGCGCACGCACCCGGCTTGGATCTTCTTGGGAACACAGGCCAATCTGGGCCGAAGCCTCAATCGCCAATGCACACCCAATCGCAACACCTTCCCCATGCATCAGCCGGTCACCATAGCCAGTCGCGGACTCCAGCGCATGGCAAAATGTATGACCAAGGTTGAGCAAGGCGCGATCCCCCTGCTCGGTTTCATCACGCACAACGATATCCGATTTCATCTGCACCGAATGGCGCACCGCATGTATACGGGCAGCAGTATCGCCATCGGCCATCCTCGGGCCGTTTTCCTCAAGCCACTGAAAGAATTGGATATCCCCGAGCAGCCCGTATTTCACCACTTCGCCGTAACCGGCCAGAAAGTCACGCTTGGGCAGGGTTGAAAGCACATCAATATCTGCAAGCACCAGCGACGGTTGATGAAATGCCCCGATCAGATTTTTACCTTGGGGCGCATTAATCCCGGTCTTGCCACCAACTGAACTATCGACCTGCGCCAGCAGCGATGTCGGTATCTGCACAAAACGCACACCACGGCGCAAAATAGACGCCGCAAATCCAGCAAGATCACCGATCACACCGCCGCCAAGGGCCACGACAACATCGCGCCGTTCAATTTTTTCGGCCAACAACCATTCCACAGCCCGTGACAGATGCGGCCAGCTTTTGGTCGCCTCACCGGCAGGAAGCTCCAATGCTGTCATCGAAATGCCAGCGGCGGCAAGCCCTGCTTTCAACGCGGCCAAATGTTGCGCCCCCACATTTTCATCCGTCAGCACAGCGACACGTGGCCGGTCCAGAAGCGGTGCAATTTCTGCCCCCGCCTGCCCGATCAAACCTTGTCCAATCCGAACCTGATATTCGCGTCCGGGCAAAGGAACATTTACGATTTCAACCATCTATTTTGTCTCCAGCAAGTCACCATGATCCAACAATATCGCGATCACTTTTTCGGCCATCTCATCAATCGAATAGTCGCTCCGTGCGTTAACGGCCAATTCGGCCAGTGCATAGCTTGGTTCGCGCGCTATGCACAGGTTCGCCAGCGTTTTTTTCGGATTGGCCGAGCGCAACAACGGTCTTGTATCTTTGTGCCGAACCCGGTCCCACAGCAATTCCAAATCAGCGCGCAGCCAAACAGCGACACCGTTTTGTGAAATAAGCTGTCGGTTCTCAGGTGCCAAATAAGCCCCCCCACCGGTCGAGAGAACACCACTTTTCTGCTCTAGTAGACGGGCGATCACCTCGGTTTCGCGGGACCGAAAGAACGCCTCGCCGTCGCGATCAAAGATTTCTGCTATTGTGCGGTTCGCCGCAGCCTCGATCTCGGCGTCCGAATCTAGCAGGGCAACACCCAGTTTGCGCGCCAACGCCGCGCCCACTGCGGATTTTCCAGACCCCATCATTCCGACTAAAACGACAGTTTTTTTCAATTGATAGGCCAAACGGCTAAGCTCCGCGCAAATTTCCTGAAACCCTGAATGGCGTGAAGTTTCAAAAAATGCCATATATAAAAAACAAAGGCCCACAAAGATGGGGCCGTTCAGAGGTTAATGCAGAAAGGCTACTGTCATGGGCAGGATTTTCAAGGTGCTGCTGTTTCTTATTTTACTCGGATTTATCGGGTTGGTTGGATATGCCTATCTGGGGGATTTGTCGCCCAGCCAGTCAGATTTGCGCGAACCAGTGACGCTGGATGTCAACTAAGTCGCGCGCATTAACTGCGGTGATTCTGACGTTTTTCGTTCAACCGGCAACGGCGGAAACCCCGATGTCGGCAATCGACTGGCTGTCTGACAGCGTGGCCAAGCCTAGGGTGCAATCGGGGCAAGGCGCGACAGACGTGGCGCACAATGCGTTGCCCGACAAGATCACAGTTGAACCGCTGGGTGGCTCAATTCCCGATGCCGTCGGCCTGTTGTCACCTACAGCTTCCGGGCTACCTGCGGATTTATGGCATTCAAGCACCTCGGGCGATATTGCGCGCCGGTTTCGCGCCGATCGCGTCGATATTCTGCCTGCAGTACAGGATTTACTGTATTTGTTGTTACTCGCAGAATTGGATCCGCCTGCAGATTCCGGCCCCAAGCCAAACCTGTTATTGGCGCGAATTGATACCTTGCTGGCACTAGGAGCCTTGGAACAGGCCGACAGCCTGCTTTCGCATGTGGCCCATACTGACCCGCAAGTGTTCCGACGGGCCTTTGACATATCACTTCTGTTGCGCACCGAAGACAAATCTTGCGCTTTGTTGCGCGCAACACCGAGCCTGACACCTACATTTCCGGCACGTATTTTTTGCCTTGCGCGCGGGGGTGACTGGGACGCGGCAGCCCTGACACTGGAAACTGGGCGCGCTCTTGGTTTTGTCAGCCCGGCCGAGGACGCTTTGATGGCACGTTTTTTGGAATCCGACGTCGCGCAAGGTGCACCCGCCTTGCCTATACCGCAACATCCCAGCCCTTTGGAATTTCGAATACATGAGGCAATCGGAGAGCCGATGCCAACCACCAAACTGCCGCGCGCTTTTGCCCATGCGGACCTGCATACTAATACCGGCTGGAAAGCCCAGATCGAAGCCGCCGAGCGTCTGGTCAAGACCGGCGCAGTTGATCCCAACAAATTACTTGGCCTTTATACCGAACGCCGTCCTGCAGCTTCGGGCGGTGTCTGGGACAGGGTCGCGGCGATCCAGGCCTTTGAAAAAGCGCTGCAAAGCGGCGATAGTGGCGCTGTTTCCGCCGCTCTTCGCCCGGTATGGCGGGCAATGGAGAGCATCGAGATCGAAGTTGCCTTTGCCCAAGTTTTTGCGGAAAAACTGGGCAAGTTTGACCTTCCGACATCCGATAGCGGTATCGCCCTTCGCATTGGTCTGTTGTCGCGCGACTATCAGGAATTGGCAAAACAAACAGGCATTGCTCCGTCCGAAAATTTACTGGCAAATATTGCCCTAGGTCGCCCCGGCCCGACAACATCCGGCAATCAACTTGAGGCTGCTATTCAGGATGGGTTCCGAACAATTGGAATACCGGTGCGCCTTCAATCGTTGACCCAACAAGGGCGGATGGGCGAAGCGATCCTGCGTGCGATGGAAATGTTTGAAAACGGCGCACGCGGTGATCTGGACGAGTTGACAGATGCGCTGATCTATTTGCGCGCCGTCGGGCTGGAAGACACCGCACGGCGCGCCGCCTTACAACTGTTGATACTGGAGCGGCGCGGATGACCGAGGATGGGCGCTGGATTGGCACGTTTTTAGAGGCACAAGCAGCCGAGCTTGACGCCGCCACAAACACTCAGCTGGCCTATGGCCGGGACCTGACTAAGTTCGCAGACTGGCTTCACCGGAACAATCTGTCGTTTAAGGATTGCAGTCAGATAAATATCGAAGACTATCTGATAGACTGCGAGGCGCAGGGCTTTTCGCGCGCCACCCGCGCACGCCGGTTGTCGGCTATCCGTCAGTTGTTTCGCTTTGCATTTGAAGAAGATTGGCGCCCCGACAACCCGGCCATCCGAATTGCCGGGCCCGGTCGCGACAAACGCCTGCCCAAAATCCTGACCGAAGAAGAGGTTTCGCGCCTGCTAGATGCCGCCACAACCGTAGGGAAATCACCTGACGATCGTCAACGAAACACATGTTTGATGGAGCTGCTTTACGCAACAGGCATGCGAGTGTCCGAGCTTGTTGGCCTGCCGGTGGCCGCCGCGCGCGGTGATCCGCGTATGTTGCTGGTGCGCGGCAAAGGGGGAAAAGAACGTATGGTGCCCCTGTCGGACCCGGCCCGCACGGCCTTGGCCACTTGGTTAAAAATACGCGACGAGGCACAGGAAAAGGCGCGCGCCAAAGGGCTGCCCAACTCGCGGTTTTTATTTCCATCGCGCTCGGCCGTGGGCCATCTGACTCGGCACCGTTTTTACGCACTGATAAAAGAACTGGCCGTGGGCGCTGGTGTCAGCCCTTCCAGTGTAACGCCGCACCGTTTACGCCATGCCTTTGCGACCCATTTGTTGGCACATGGCGCCGATCTGCGGTCGATCCAGATACTACTCGGGCATGCAGACCTATCCACGACAGAGATTTACACTCATGTCTTGGACGAACGCCTTCGAGATCTTGTGTTAGAACATCACCCGCTGGCTCGGGGCAGCGAGCCGGGGGAATAACTGTAACGTGTCTGGGCTAAGATTTCGGCAGGTGCGATTTTTCGTCGAAAAATCATGGCCTTCGGGCACGTCAGCTAGAACTCACTTTGCATGCCCACAGAGGAGAAACCTCACCAAGAACAGCAAAATGCCACCTAGTTGCGCTTTGTCTTTAGCGCCGGGCAATGAAGCTGTTCCCTTGATTGGGTCCCACTTCCTGCCCATAAGACGATAAAACCACCGAAAGACGAGTTAACTGAAAGACGAGATACATGGAAACGGCCACACCGTTACTTGATACTGCATTCTGGATTACCTGCGCGGCGATTATCGCTTTGCTGGCCCTTTCGGCATTGTTTTCCGGCTCCGAGACTGCGTTAACGGCAGCCTCGCGCGGCAAGTTAAAGGCGCAGGCCGAAAAAGGTTCCCGTGGCGCGGAGCGCGCATTGCACATCACCCAAGACAGCGAACGGCTGATCGGCTCGGTTTTACTGGGCAATAATCTGGTGAATATCTTGGCCGCTTCACTGGCAACCGCTATGTTCACCAGGCTTTTCGGCGACAGCGGCGTGGCGCTGGCAACCATGGTAATGACCGTTTTAGTGCTGGTATTTTCCGAAGTCCTGCCAAAAACCTATGCCATCACAAACCCTGAGAAAGCTGCCGTGTTGGCCTCGCCAATAATCCGGCCCGTGATCCTGATATTCTCACCCGTTGTAACGGCCGTTCGCGCGTTGGTGCGCGGCATCCTTTGG
>JAHRVC010000051.1 GCA_019090885.1 Marinosulfonomonas sp. | reverse complement strand
GCTTTTTGATTGGTGTGAAAGGGCGGATTGGTGATGACGGTTCGAAAAGAGCCCACGAGATTCCGAGGCAGGGTGCTCAAATCCGTAGCGTCGGCCCAGTGAAATTCTGCACGAGGGTCGTTTATATTCTGCCGCGCGCAATCCAGCGCCGCATGGTCTGCCTCAATCAGATGGCACGCGCTGACGCGGGAATGTTTCAGAACTTCGGCGGCCAGATAGCCCCAACCTGCGCCCAGATCGGCCACATTTCCCTTCAGTTTTTCGGGCAACGCAGCCGCAAGAACCGCCGATCCAGGATCAATACCATCGGCAGAAAACACACCCGGCGCGGTTACAAAGCCATCAGGGCTTTTAACGTTCGTTGCGGCAAGCCAAGTGTGAAAATCGCCGCCGCTCGCGGTAAAGGTTTTGCCATGTGCCTTAGAATAAACAGCCCCAATCGTGGCACCCAGCTTTCGGCAATCCTTTTGAAAACTGTCAATTCCGCTACTTTTCTGGCCATCGACAATAACCAGCCCCCCTCCGGTCAGCTGCATCGCTGTGGCCAGCATTAACCGCCCTTCGGCTTTTGCCCTTGGCAGGAAAACAACGGCGGCAGAACTTTCCCCTTCGGGGCGCGTTACAACCGAGTATCCGCGTTCGGAAAAAAACTGGTGATCGGGATAAAACCCCTGAATTATCTGCAACCTGTCCTTGGGCAAGGCAGACAAATCCTGACCAGCCACAGGGCCGAAAACAGCAATCTGCCCTTCCGGCGGCAAAGCGACGGTGTCATTTTTGAATGCGAGAGAAAGCCGGGAACCAGACATAGCGACGGGCAAACGCCCTATTCCTTTTCCATTGTGCACTGCAGCGGGTGCTGCTCGCGTTGGGCAAGGTCCATGACTTGCGTCACCTTGGTTTCAGCGACTTCAAAAGAAAACACGCCGACGACAGCCAGACCCTTTTTATGGACTGTCAGCATGATCTCAAACGACTGAGCATGGCTTAGGCCGAAAAACCGTTCCAATATATGCACCACGAATTCCATCGGCGTATAGTCGTCGTTCAACAACAATACCTTATAAAGCCGCGGGCGTTTGGTTTTCGGGCGGGTTTCGGTGATCGTCCCGCTTTCACCTTCCGGTAAATCGGGCTTGTCCGACATGATATGTGGCGTCAATGTCAACGCGGGCTTGCTCCGGTTTAAACAGGGGTGTCTTTGGGCTGACTATATAGGCGCTTCAATCCCTGTGAAAAGGGTATCATTGCCAAATTGGGGTTTGGGAACCGCTATGACGACAAAACTTACGACAATTGGTTTCGATGCGGACGATACCCTGTGGCAGAACGAACAGTTCTTTCGCATCACACAAGAGCGATTCGCAGAACTGCTTGCTGATTTCACCGATAAAGATCATTTGGCCGACCGCTTACTGGCGGCCGAACGGCGCAATCTTGGCCACTATGGGTTCGGGATAAAGGGTTTTATTCTTTCGATGATCGAAACCGCGCTGGAAGTGACCCAAGACCGCGTTCCTGCCAGCGTGATCCGCGAACTGATCGACGCTGGTCAGGACATGCTGCAACACCCGATTGAACTGTTGGCGCATGCACGCGAAACCATTCAGACGGTTGCTGGCGAGTATCAGGTTTTACTGATTACAAAAGGCGACTTGTTGGATCAGGAACGCAAACTGGCGCAGTCAGGACTGGGTGATCTTTTTGACGGGGTGGAGATTATTTCTCACAAGACCGGGCCAGCCTATGTCGAGATTTTTGCCCGTCATGGGCAGGGTGTTGAAAATTCCATGATGGTTGGCAATTCGATGAAATCCGATGTGGTTCCGGTGGTTCAGCAGGGCGGTTGGGGCGTGTTTGTTCCCCACGCGCAGACTTGGGCGTTGGAGCATGAAGAGCCACCGACGAATGCGCCACGTTACCGAAGGCTGAACAACCTTGGGGAGCTGCCTGATTTGCTTGGCGATTTGGGCCGGTAAAATCAGGGATTCTATATTTAGCATCCACGCCACAATAAAATACAACATGTCGAATATCCGGATCAATTCCGCCGCAAAAGTTATTGAAAATAGGGTGTTTTCCGATTCATAATATTGTGCTACGGTCCAGATTATAAAAAAGCACGGGGCGTGAATGATCCCGGCATTTTGAGGTAGAGTGGTACGCGACGTGGAAAAACGTCTTGGACAGGCCGTCCGATTTGGCCTATTTTTATTTGCGTTGACGGTTTTGGCTTTACTGCCGCCGTTGCGCGCAGAATCTGCGCCCTATGCGGCGATGGTAATTGATGCTCGTTCCGGCGAGGTTTTGCATTCACGCAATGCCGACACGCGCTTGCACCCCGCATCCCTGACTAAAATGATGACCCTATACGTCACATTCGAGGCGATCAGAAATGGTGAAATCAGTCTGGAAACAAAAGTTAAGATTTCCAGAAAAGCGGCAAATGAGCCGCCTTCGAAACTGGGACTGAAAGCCGGGCAAACGATCCGCCTGCGCTATTTGATCCGGGCGGCTTCGGTAAAATCGGCGAATGACGCCGCGACGGCATTGGCAGAGGCTGTCGGCGGCTCAGAAGCCGCTTTTGCCCGCCGGATGAACCGGACGGCTGCAGCCCTTGGAATGTCGCGCACAACTTTCAAAAATGCCCATGGATTGACCGAGGCCGGGCATATGTCGACAGCGCGGGACATGACAGCCATGGGCCGGCACCTGTTCTATGATTACCCGGAGTACTACAATTTATTTTCCCGCATTTCGACGGATGCCGGGTTGCGCCAAGTTGCCAACACGAACCGCCGGTTCCTTGGCAGCTACAAGGGCGCTGACGGGATCAAAACCGGCTACACCCGCGCTGCCGGGTTCAATCTTGTCGCCTCGGCAGAACGGGGTCGAGAGCGGATCATCACAACGGTATTTGGTGGCGCGTCATCTGCGTCGCGCAATGCCAAAGTGGCCGAGCTGATGGATATGGGTTTCCGCCGGGCACCCAGTAGGGCGCGCGTAAGCAAACCTGCCCTGCCGGTTTATGCTGACACTGTTTCAACGCCATCGCAAAAGCCAGCAGCAGGCAAAACAATTCGTCTGGTGCGAACGATCACCAAAAGCATTCGCCCGGTCGTGCGCCCCGGCATCAAACCGACCGAGGCGGTGATGGTCGCAATGGCAAGCGATATCCAAAACGCACTTCAGGCAGCCCAAGAACCAACCGTTACAAAGCCTGCGCCAATCCAGACAGCCAAAGCAACGGCCCCACTGATCAAACCGGTTCCACGGCCGCAACAAGCAGTCGTAGCTTCGGTTTCGCCACAGGAGCAGCCCAAAGATCATCAACCAGAGATCGTCACACGTATTTCCACCTCTGGTGGTCGCCACTGGGGGATAAATGTCGGACGCTACGGATCGCGGTTCGAGGCCGAAGGCGTGCTATTGCGAACGGCGTTGAAAGAACTCGGCACGCTGGATGATGCTTTGCGAAAAGTCGTGAAAAACAGCCGTGGTTTTGAGGCGAATTTTGTTGGCATGACGCAAGATATGGCGGCTTTGGCCTGTCGGCGGCTGAGCGCGCGTAACGTCGAATGCACGACGCTCGGCCCTGGCTGAATTTTCATTTTCCAGCCATTGGCGGGGCGTTTCCCACAATAATCGAAACTATTACTTGCCTAAGTGGCGAATGCCGCAGCCATCAGCGTTTTTGTATAGTCTGACTTGGGCGCATCGAAGATATCATCAGCGGCCCCTATTTCCACGATATCACCTTGTTTCATCACGATGATCTTGTGGCTGACGGCCCGAACAACTTTCAGGTCGTGGCTGATGAACAGATAGGCCAGCTTGTATTTCTTTTGCAGGTCACGCAGCAACTGAACGATCTGAACCTGCACCGTCATATCAAGCGCGGACGTCGGCTCATCCAACACCACCAGTTTGGGGCGCAGGATCATCGCACGCGCAATCGCGATGCGCTGACGCTGGCCACCGGAAAATTCATGTGGGTAACGGTGCATCAGGTCTGGATCAAGCCCGACCTCGACCATGATATCAGCCACCATATCGTGCGGGTTCTGGCCGGGCTCAACGCCATGCACGCCCAGCCCTTCGGCGATAATTTCCTCGGCAGTCATGCGGGGTGAAAGTGAGCCAAACGGATCCTGAAACACGATCTGCATGTCCCGGCGCAACGGGCGCAGTTGTTTGGATTTCCAGCCCTGAACGTCCTGCCCCAAAAACACAATCGGCCCCTGCGACGAAATTAACCGCATGATTGCAAGCGCAAGCGTCGTCTTACCAGAGCCGCTTTCACCGACGATCCCAATGGTTTCGCCCTCTCGCACACTTATACTGGCGGCGTTCACGGCCTTGACGTGGCCAACCGTACGTTTCAACAGGCCAGCCTGTATCGGAAACCAGATGCGCAGGTCTTTTGTCGATACGATTTCTTTCGCCATTTCGGGAACCGGATACGGCAAGCCAGACGGCTCGGCGGACAATAGTTTGATCGTATAAGGATGCTGTGGATTTTCAAAAATCTCAGCCGTCGGGCCCTGCTCGACGATCTCACCATCTTTCATCACGCAAACCCGGTCGGCGATCTTTCGCACGATCGTCAGGTCGTGGGTGATGAACAGCATGCTTAGCCCCTCATTCTTTTTCAGATCGCCCAGCAAATCAAGGATTTGCGCCTGAATGGTCACATCCAGCGC
>JAHRVC010000050.1 GCA_019090885.1 Marinosulfonomonas sp. | reverse complement strand
TGTCGCTGCCCGGCTCCGCCCGATCAAGGATCAGAGCCCCATTCATTCCGTGCGCGCCCACATGAACCCGCAACCATTCCAGAACGATATCGGCGCTTTCACCGTTTCGCTGCGCAAAACCAACGTTCAGCCCGGCGAAAATATCGGTTTCTGGCGGTTGGGCCTCGATCTGTATCGCCACGCCATCAAGGCTTAGTTCAACCAGCCCTTGCGTGCCGCTGACCGCGCAAAGCAGATATACCGCCTCGCCAATTGAACGACTTTGCAGGATTTTCACGCCGGAACCGGGGGCGAAACTGTCAGCCGTTGGGCCGGCCTTAAAAAACAGGTGCACAAGGCGGTTCTCGCCATCCGGAACGGCAATGGCATCGAGCAAAGTAACACCGCCCACCCGCTGAACTTTCAGCTGGCGGCGCAGGGTTAATTCGTTGCTATCGGTCCCTGTTACGTCGGGCATTAGACATTGGCCTCAAACCGTGCCGCGCGCATTGCCGCGTCGCAGCTTGCCTATGTGATAAACCCTAGCCGCCCCGCGTGAAAGCAATTCTTCGCTTAACGTCCGCCATTGACACCGCCCCGCCATCGCCCCTAAAAAATATCCGCAATTTTGGACAAAAAACCGTCGCCAAACAACGGCATCACTCTGGGAGGAACTAACATGGTAACTATGAACCGCCGCAAGGCACTTACATTGATCGGTGGCACAGCGGCTGCCGCAGGTCTGGCAAGCCCGGCCCTGTCACAAGGCAAAAAACTGACCGTGGGCGCGCTGCGTTTCACCAGCCATTCGGGCAGCTTCATCGCACTTGAACGCGGCTTTTTCAAAGACGCCGGTCTGGATGTCGAGCTGAAGTTCTTTCAGGCCTCGACCCCGATGGCCGTCGCGATTGCCTCGGGTGACGTTGATTACGCCGTTACGGCTATGTCAGGCGGGCTGGTTTCGCTGGCCGACAAGGGCGCGGTCAAGATTATCGGCGGCTCGCTGTCCGAAGAGGATGGCATCGACGGGCAGAAAATTCTGGCTTCGGACGCGGCGTTCAAGGCTGGCCTGACATCGCCTGCCGGGCTGGATGGCAAAACTTACGGGATGACCGCAGCAGGCTCATCCTTCCACTATATGGGCGCGAAAGTTGCGGCCAAAGAAGGCGTCAGCGTTACCTTCAAGCCGTTGCAAAAAGTCGGCGCAATCATCGGTGCGCTGAAATCCGGCCAGATCGACGCATGGTCAATCGTGCCCCATATCGCCAAGCCGCTGGCCGGTTCGGGTGCGGTGCATATCATCGGCAATGTATCCGATTACATCCCGAATTATCAGGTGACGACTGTATTCACCTCAACCAAGAATGCGACCGAGGAACGCGGTCTGACCACCGATTTCCTTGCCGGCTATTCCAAGGGTGTAAGCGATTACAACTCCACGATGATCGACAAGGCCCATGGCGATGACGGCATCAATGCGATGGTCGATCTGATCCACAAATATGTCTATGCGGATCGCCCGCGCGAAAAGGCAGCACCTTCGATCATCAACGGCACGATGCGCCTGAACGAAGGGGCAGCGCTGAACACCGCGTCGATCCAAGATCAGCTAAGCTGGTATCAGTCCGAAGGGCTGGTGGATGGCGATATAACGCTGGATACGGTGGTTGACGCAAGCTACGTCAAGATCATCAGCTAAACCATTGTCAGGGCGCGTTAATTCGTGCCCTGATCCGCCAACCCGGAGCCAGATCCATGGATATTCGCCTGTCCGGCGTCAGCCATTCCTACGGCCAGCTTGAAGTGATGCGCGACATTACGCTGGACATTCCGGCGGGTAAAATCGTGTGTATTGTCGGGCCTTCAGGTTGTGGCAAATCCACCCTGCTGCGGTTTATCGGCGGGCTGGAGCGGCCCGACAAAGGCGAGGTTCTGCAAATGGGCGCGCCGCCCAAGGGCTGCCTGAACCCGCTGACATTCATCTTTCAGGATTTCGCCCTGCTGCCGTGGCGCAGCGTTCGCGGCAATATCAGCCTTGTGCTGGAAGACCACGGTATTCGCGGGGCTGCGGCAGGCGCGATCATCGACGATGTTCTGGCGCGCACCAAGCTGTCGGATTTTGGCGACGCCCTGCCCAAACAACTGTCCGGCGGGATGAAACAACGGGTCGCCATTGCGCGCGCTTTGGCGGTGAAACCAGCCGTCATGCTGATGGATGAGCCGCTGTCAGCACTTGATAGTCAGACGCGCGAATTGCTGATGGATGATCTGATCAGCCTGTGGACGCGCACGCCCTTCACGGCCGTTTACGTCACCCACAATCTGGCCGAAGCCGTGCGGCTGGGCCATTCGATCGTGGTGCTGTCACGCCGCCCCGGTGAAATCCGAGAGATCGTGCATCTGGACAAACCGCTGACCGAGCGCAGCTTTGGCGACCCGGATCTGGAGGCTCAGCAAAAGCACCTGTGGACGCTGATGCGCGATGAGGCCCGCGCCGCAGATGCGGAACTGATCGATGTCTAAAGCTACGCCCCCGAATACCACGCAACCGCGCCCGGTTGAATTTCGCGGCGGCGGTTTTGCCCCAAAATCGCGGCGCTGGGTTGGATTGCTGGCCTTTGTCGTGCTGATCGGACTGGCCGAGATCGGAACACGGACGGGCTTTATCACCCCGCTGACACTGCCCAAACCCTCGGACGTGCTGGCGACATTCGTTGAGCTTTATCAATCTGGTCTGCTTTGGAAACATCTGTTCCCCTCGCTGTCCCGACTGGCTGTTGGCGCAACACTGGGGGCAAGTGCGGGTATCGGGGTTGGGATATTAATCGGGTTGTTTTCCTATATCCGCGCCGGGTTGGTGCCACTGGTGGCAGCGATATTCCCGATCCCGAAGATCGCATTACTACCGCTGTTTGTAATCTGGTTCGGGATTGACGAAGGCTCAAAATACGCACTGATCGCTTTTGGCACATTTACCCCAACGGTCGTCGCCACCTACGGCGCTGTTGATAACGTCGACCGGACGCTGATCCGAATGGGCCAAAGCTTTGGCCTGTCGTGGTTATCGATCGTGCGAAAAATCGTGCTGCCGGGCGCGATGCCCGGTATTCTGTCGGGGCTGCGGATCAGCATCGCGATTGCCATCATCCTGCTGGTCGCGGCTGAAATGCTAGGCGCCCAATACGGCATTGGCGCTTACATCCTTGAGGCCGGGTCGCTTTATGACCTTGAACGGTTGTTCGTCGGGGTGGTTATTCTCTCGATCCTTGGGGTTAGCGTCAGCGCGATAATCAGTTGGATCGAGCGCCGGGTTCTGAACTGGCGGACCTGAGCTTAACTAACTGAAAACAAACGCCGATACCGCCCGGATTGCCCGCCCTACGGACCGCGCTCGCCCCGCGTGTTATAAATTCGTTACAAAACTGTTACTTTTGCTATCGCGCCACGAGTTTCGACGCTAACATGTGGGAATCTAGGGAGGATAACATGAAACTAAACTCAACAATTTTTTCAACACTTGCCCTGTCGGCCGGTCTGGCCTTTGGCGCAATGCCGGCTACAGCAGCAGACTGCGCGCGCGGCACACTTGACGATCGGTTCTGCGATGTGGACGGCGATCTGATCGCGGACATTCCAACCGACGCCAGCGAACAGGTTGATCCTGACACGCTGATCTTCACCTACACACCTGTCGAAGATCCGGCAGTTTACGTTTCTGTCTGGGCTGAATTTATGGACCATCTGGCGGATGTAACTGGCAAAAAAGTCCAGTTCTTCCCAGTGCAGTCCAACGCCGCACAGATCGAAGCCATGCGCTCTGGTCGTCTGCATATTGCTGGCTTTAATACCGGGTCAAACCCTCTGGCTGTGAACTGTGCCGGTTTCCGCCCCTTTACCATCATGGCGTCGCTGGACGGCCATTTTGGCTATGAGATGGAAATCCTGACATTCCCCGGCTCTGGCATCGAGAAGGTTGAAGACATCAAAGGCGGACAGCTTGCCTTTACCTCGCCAACCTCAAACTCTGGCTTCAAGGCACCAAGTGCGATCCTGAAGGGTGATTACGACATGATCCCTGATCGTGATTTTGAGCCGGTATTTTCGGGCAAGCACGACAACTCGATCATGGGTGTGGCCAATCAGGACTATCCGGCAGCCTCAATTGCCAACTCGGTTCTGGCGCGGATGATCAGCCGGGGCGAACTTAAGGCCGATGACGTGATTTCGGTCTATAAATCGCAGACATTCCCAACGACTGGTTTTGGCACGGTTTATAACCTGACGCCTGAACTGCACGCTAAAATTCAGGAAGCGTTCTTTAGCTTTGAGTGGGACGGCACCGCACTGCAGGAGGAGTTTGAGAAATCAAACGAAGGCCAGTTCCTTGAAATGAACTATAAAGATTTCTGGGAAGTGATCCGCAAAATTGATACGGCAAATGGTGTAAGCTACAGCTGTAGCTGATTTTTCGCCGAAAAATCACGGTGCGCCCGGTTCCATCGGGCGCACTGCTTTTTTATGCGCTGAGGGGCAAAAATGCTGCGTCTGGAAAAACTAACCAAAGTCTACAAAACCGGTGATAAGGCGTTAAGCGACGTCAATCTGGAGGTGCCCAAAGGGCAGGTTCTGGCGCTGATCGGGCCGTCAGGTGCTGGTAAATCGACGATGATCCGCTGCATAAACCGGCTGGTCGAACCGACATCGGGCACCGTAACACTGGATGGCGTGGAAATTTCCAAGCTGGGTGCTGGCGGTTTGCGCCGCGAGCGGCGTCGCATGGGGATGATCTTTCAGGAATACGCGCTGGTTGAACGCCTGAGCGTGATGGAAAACGTGCTGTCCGGACGTCTGGGATACGTTGGTTTCTGGCGCAGTTTCCTGCGCAAGTTTCCCCAATCGGATGTGGACGAAGCGTTTCGCCTGCTGGACCGGGTCGGTCTGGTTGAAATGGCCGATAAACGCGCCGATGAATTATCAGGCGGCCAACGCCAGCGGGTGGGCATCTGCCGCGCGCTTATTCAGGATCCATCCGTGCTGTTGGTTGATGAACCCACCGCCTCGCTTGACCCCAAAACGTCACGCCAGATCATGCGCCTGATCGTAGAGCTTTGTGAAGAACGCGACTTGGCGGCGATTGTGAACATCCATGATGTCGCACTGGCGCAGATGTTTGTGTCTCGCGTTGTCGGCCTTGAAAAAGGCACGGTGGTGTTTGACGGTGCACCCGAAGAACTGACCGAGGATGTTCTGACCCGAATATATGGGCAAGAAGACTGGTCCGAGACAATTCAAAAGGTTGAAGACGACGACGAAGAGGATGCCGCAAAATGAGCGCTGCCCTTGACGCCCGCGTTGGAAAACCTTGGAAAAAGCCCCCGTTCATAGCATCTTCGGCGCTGCGCTGGACGATGATAATCGGATCGGTGATCTATCTGGTTCTGGCGATAGGTTCGTTTGATGTGAACTGGGCGCGGGTTTACCGCGGCCTTGATCGCGGCTGGCAGTTTTTCGTGGCCTTCACACACCCGGACTTTGTATCACGGGCCGGTGAAATCAAAGTTGGCATGATTGAAAGCGTCGTCATGGCGCTGGCGTCCACCGTGGTTGGCATCGCTGTTTCAATTCCAATCGGTCTGGGCGCGGCGCGCAATATCTCGGTGCTGCCGATCTATCTGGTCTGTCGCGCGATTGTCGCCATCTCACGCGCTTTGAATGAAATCGTAGTTGCGATACTGTTGGTCGCGATCTTTGGTTTTGGCCCACTGGCTGGTTTTCTGACGCTTAGTTTTGCAACCATCGGTTTTTTGTCAAAGCTGCTGGCCGAAGAGATTGAGGATATGGACAAGGTACAGGCCGAAGCGGTTCGCGCCACCGGGGCCACTTGGTTGCAACGCTATGTTTTCGGCATTCTGCCACAGGTCATTCCGCGCCTGATCGGACTGTCGATCTATCGCCTCGACATCAATTTTCGCGAAAGTGCAGTGCTTGGGATTGTCGGCGCCGGGGGGATTGGCGCGACGCTGAACACCTCATTTGACCGCTATGAATTTGATACTGCGGCCGCCATCCTGCTGCTGATAATCGGAACCGTCATGGTGCTCGAATATCTGTCAGGCATCATCCGCGCGAGGGTTCAGTAATGGCTATTTCAACGAATGATGGCGTCAAGGTTTGGCAACGGCGCGACCGAAACGGGCAACTAAAGCTTTGGGCGATGTGGCTGGTTGGCACGGCTGTGTTCATGTGGAGCTGGCAACAGATTTCATCCGTGACCACATGGGCGTTCTTCTGGGATGCGCCACGCATTGCAGCCGACATCGGCGGGCGCGCTGTGCCGCCGCGCTGGTCCTACATGGACCAACTGTGGGAACCCCTTTGGGATACGCTGAACATCGCCACGCTTGGCACCGTAATGGCGCTAATGATGGCAGTTCCAGTGGCGTTCCTGGCGGCGCGAAACACCACGCCCTCGGCGATGTTTATTCGCCCGATTGCCTTGCTGATTATCGTTTCCAGCCGCTCGATCAACTCATTGATCTGGGCCTTGCTTTTGGTGAAAATCATCGGCCCCGGCATATTCGCCGGGCTTATCGCGATTGCGATCCGCTCTATCGGGTTCTGCGCCAAGCTGCTGTATGAGGCGATCGAAGAGATTGACGAGGCTCAGGTCGAGGCGATTACCGCAACCGGCGCAAGCCGCTGGCAGGTCATGGCCTATGGGATCGTGCCACAAGTTTTGCCCGCCTTCGCAGGCATTTCGGTATTTCGCTGGGACATTAACCTGCGCGAATCCACCGTGTTGGGCCTTGTCGGCGCGGGCGGTATTGGCCTGCAGTTGCAGGGCTCGCTGAACACGCTGGCCTGGCCACAGGTCAGCCTGATCCTGATAATCATCCTGCTGGCGGTGATCGTCAGCGAATGGGTGTCTGCCAAGGTGCGTGGCGCGATCATCTGATGAGCAACCAAAGCGACGAACAATGGGCATTTGACGCCTATGAGGCCGTGCGCGCCCGCCTGCCCCGGCCCGACTTTGGCAGCCAGTGGCATGACGCCAATACGCTGGCCGATATAGCAGATGATTTTGACGTCTTCCTGCTGGACGCGTTTGGGGTTCTCAACATCGGTGAAACCGCAATTCAAGGCGCGGCCGAACGCATTTGCGATCTGCGCGATGCGGGCAAGCGGGTGTTGGTGGTTTCCAATGCCGCCGGATATCCCAAACGCATCCTGATCGAGCGTTACACGCGGCTGGGTTTTGAGTTTACGCCCGAGGATGTTGTGACCAGCCGGGATGCTTTGTTGGGCGAATTAGCCACGCACGAACCGATCCGCTGGGGTATCATGGCGTCGCAAAGGTTTGGAATGGAAGAACTGGAACATCTGGAGTGTCATTTCCTGACCGAAGACCCAGCCAGTTACGACAACGCCGAAGGTTTCCTGTTGATCGGTGCCGCTGAATGGACCCAAGAGCGTCAGGAATTGCTGGTCGCCGCGACCCGGAAAAATCCGCGCCCCGTGTTGGTGGGCAACCCGGATATCGTCGCCCCGCGTGAAGACGGCCTGTCGCGTGAACCGGGGTTTTACGCCCATGGTTTGGCCGATGAAACCGGGATAAAGCCCGCGTTTTTCGGCAAACCTTTCGCCAGCATCTATGACCTTGCGCTTGCCCGGTTGGGCGGAAAACCGGATCGCAGCCGCATTTTAATGGTTGGCGATACCTTGCACACGGATGTGCTTGGTGGGCGCGCCGCAGGGGTGCGCACGGCACTGGTCGCAGGCTATGGCTCGCTGGCCACTTCGGATGTCAGTGCGGCGATAAAACAATCTGCAATCGTGCCGGATTTCGTAATTCAGAGACCCTGACAATCCCTGATGATGCCCGTCCGGGGCGCATGGCGGCCCGGACAGCGCCCGATCCGCCCCCATGGGCGGGCGCTTCGCTTCCGCCCGCGGATCAGGCACTGTCCTCTGACGGCAAATGTCACTTAGGAATTATCAGTGTCCGTCAAACGGCTGGACAGTAAATCGCCGGTTTCTTCCAAAATCGGATAGGCGACCATGGTAAACGCCGTGTTCACCTGCTTGAGAACCCGGATCATTTCTTGATGGATATTGCTGGTCTCGATGCTTTCGGTCGTGCCCTCGTGCAGCCGCCCAAGATGCGAGACCTGAAGCTGCTGCTCAACCTCGCGCACGCGTTCCTTTTCCTCGGCCAATGTGCGCGCCACTTCGGCGTCCCCCGTCATCAGCACGCTCAACGCAAGCTGCACATTCGCCAGCACCCGGTCATGAAAATCGCATAGCTCGTCAAAACCCGTTTTCGAAAACGACAGCCCGTCTTTCTGCATCCGGTTGGCCATACGCAACATATTCTTGGAAATAGCATCACCAGCTGCCTCAAAGTTGACCGAGCTGTTGGACAGATCCATGCTTTTGCGGGCGGTATCCTGATCCAGACCAGAGCGGTGCAATTGCGCCAGATAAAGCTTGGTTTCAAAATTCATCCGGTTCACGTCTTCTTCCTGCGTGCGGATCGCATCGGCCAGATCGGTGTCCCAGGCGTCAAATAGTCCCATCACCGGGCTAAGCATCGCCTCAATCGCTTCGCCCATGCGCAAAACCTCTCGGGCAGCACATGCAATGGCCATTTCAGGCCGGTCCACAACGTTTTGGTTAAGCGCACTGATCCGAACCGGGGTTTTAGAGCCGGGTGAAACTTCGGGAAGAAAATATTCAAGCAACCGCGTTACGCTTTGAATCAACGGAAAACCAACCAGCAGAACCGCGATATTGAACAGCAAGTGAAAGTTAATCACCTGACGAAACGGCGACACGCCCAACCAGCCAAGGCTGGGTTGAAGCCAAGCAAATGCCGTGATGCCAATCAATGCCCCGCCGCCGCGCAGGATCAGGTTGCCAATCACAATCCGGCGCGCCGATAGTCGCGCGCCAAGCGTCAGCGTAAAGGCAATCACCGCACCGCCCAGATTGGCCCCGAGCACCAGCGCAATCGCCGCGTCGATTGACAGGATTTGCTGGATCACAAGTGTCACGAACAACAAGATGGCCGCAACGCTGGAATGCACGATCCAAGCGAATGCCGCGCCGATCAGGAATGCCGAAACCGGGTCTGTCGATAGGTAACGCATGACCGCCAGAACACCCTCGCTTTCGCGCAGGGGGGTGGTTGCTGCGCCGATCATGTCCAGCGACACAAAGACCAGCGCGATCCCAATCAGAATACGGCCAGACTGGCGGATAGTGCGCTTTTGCGCCCGCAAAAACAGGCTGACCCCGGCAAGCAACAACAATGGTGCCAACCACGACGCACGGACCAATAAAACCTGCGCCACCACAGCCGAGCCGACATCCGCCCCCAAAAGGATGGCCAGACCGACAACCGCGCTCAGCGTTCCGGCCGCCGCAAAATTGGTGGTCAGAACCGCAACAGCCGTTGAGCTTTGCAGCATCAACGCCGCCAGCGCACCGGTCGCGGACGCGCTTGGCAGGCTTTTGGCAGAGTGGCGCATCCAACGGCGCAGCTGCACCGAATAGGCCCGCTCAACCCCGGTGCGGATCAGGCGAACCGACCACAAAAGCAACGCCGCCGCACCGGCCAGTTGGAGAACCAGAAAAATCACAGGTGGATGTTTTTCATGAAAGAAATATTTCGATCGCAATTCCCGCCATTCATCCGAGTAAAATTAAACAGATGATCGCGCACTGGACCAAGCTCCTGATCTGGTCGAAAAAAATCGAATTATTGTTAGCGTTAACTGGACATATCATCTGTTTTGGCTCAATGTAACAGAATTATGACAAGCAAATTTCGGGCGTTTCATTGAAAATCTGTGGCCGCGTGAAATTGAGCAACTAGAATAAAGAAACGACATAATCCTGTTACGCAGAACGATTAGATTTTTAACAAGGAAACCTGGGAGTGAATTCATGAAAATCAAAACTTTGGGCCTCGCGCTCGCGTCAAGCATGGTGCTGACCGGCACCGCCTATGCGCAAACCGAAATCCAGTGGTGGCACGCCTTTACCGGCCCTCTGGGTGGCCTGCTTGCCGAGCAGGTTGAACAGTTCAACGCCAGCCAGAGCGACTATGTTGTCGTGGGCAGCCACAAGGGCAATTATTCCGAAACCCTGAACGCAGGCATCGCGGCTTTCCGCGCTGGTGAGCAACCTCATATCATGATGGTGTTCGAAGTCGGCACCGCCACAATGATGGCCGCCAAAGGCGCTGTTGTGCCGGTTTACAAGGTGATGGCCGACGCAGGTGTACCGTTTGATTCCGACGCCTATATGGGCGCGGTCAAAGGTTACTACACCACGCCAGAGGGCGACATGCTGTCCCTGCCCTATAACTCGTCCACCCCGGTTCTTTATGTGAACCGCGACGCATTCAGCGACGCGGGTCTGGACCCGGATATGGACCTGTCCACTTGGCAGAACGTTGGCAAAGCGCTGGACGGGCTGAAGGCCGCTGGTCACAGTTGCCCGCTGACAACCGCATGGCAAAGCTGGGTGCATCTGGAAAACATGTCCACATGGCATGATGTTCCTTTCGCAACCAAAGAAAACGGTTTTGGTGGTCTGGACACAGAGCTGGCCTTTAACGGTCCGGTTCAGGTCAAGCACATCCAGCAAATGGGTGACTGGGCGCGTGATGGCAAGTTCATCTATGCCGGTCGTCGCAACGAAGGTGGCGCAAACTTCCGCGCTGGTGAATGTGCGTTGTTCACAGAATCCTCTGCCGGTTATGCAGGCGTTAAAAAAGAAGCCGAGTTTGACTTTGAAATCCGCACATTGCCCCATTGGGATGGTGTGGACGGTGCGCCGCAAAACACTATCATCGGTGGTTCATCACTGTGGGTGATGGCTGGCAAATCAGCGGACGAATATAAGGGCGTCGGGCAGTTCCTGGCCTTCCTTTCAACGTCCGACATTCAGGCCAAATGGCACCAGAACACCGGTTACCTGCCGATCACAAATGCAGCCGCCGATCAGACCAAAGCTGAAGGTTTTTACGAAAAGAACCCCGGCACGGAAATCGCTGGCATGCAGATGACATCCAAAGCGCCGACCGCCAATTCCAAAGGTCTGCGTCTGGGATCGTTTGATCAGATCCGTGGCATCATCGACGAAGAACTGGAAGCAGTTTGGGCCGGTGACAAAACTGCCCAAGAAGCAATGGACAGCGCTGTAGAGCGGGGCAATGTTCTGCTGCGTCGCTTTGAGCAGGCCAACGGCTAAGATACGCAGGTGCAGCCCGAGTTTTCGGGCTGCACCGCATAATATATTATGGAAAAACGCGTTACTTTTAAGGGTTGGATGCTGCCCCTGTGCCTGCTTTTACCGCAGGTCATCATTACGGCTGTGTTCTTTTTCTACCCCGCCGGGCAAGCCGTCTGGCAGTCGATGTTCATTCCCGATCCGTTCGGGCTGAAATCGCAATTTGTCGGGTTTGGCAATTTTGAATTTTTGTTTGGCGACCGCTATTATCGGGCCGCCTTTGCCACCACCGCACTATTCTCGGGGCTGGTCACGGTCGTCTCGATGGGGCTGGCGCTGTATCTGGCGGTGCTGGCGGACCGGCTGATCAAGGGGTCCGGCGTTTACCGCACCTTGCTGATCTGGCCTTACGCCGTTGCCCCGGCTGTTGCCGGTGTGCTGTGGCTGTTCATGTTCAACACCCGCGTTGGCGTTGTGGCATGGTATCTGGGCCTGCTCGGTTATGACTGGAACCACGTGTTAAATGAGGCCGAGGCGATGGGGCTGGTTGTTGCCGCCTCATCCTGGGGCCGGGTCAGCTATAACTTCCTGTTCTTCCTTGCCGGGCTGCAGGCAATTCCAAAATCAGTGATCGAAGCGGCGGCGATTGATGGGGCGCGTTTCTGGACGCGGTTTCGCACCATTGTATTTCCCCTGCTCTCACCCACCACGTTTTTCCTGCTCGTGGTCAATATCGTCTATGCGTTCTTTGAAACCTTCGGCGTCATTCACACGATCACCAGCGGCGGGCCGCAACAGGCCACGACCATTCTGGTTTACAAGGTGTTTGCCGACGGCTTTGTCGGGCAGGATCTGGGCTCATCCGCCGCGCAGTCGGTGGTCTTGCTGGTCGTGGTTGGCGCGATGACGATCATCCAGTTCAAGTTTGTCGAACGACGGGTGCATTACTGATGTCGGGCATGGTTGAAAAACGCGGTGCTGGGTATTGGCTGACCCACGTCGGCCTGATTATCGGCGTGCTGATTATCTTTTTCCCGATCTGGCTGGCTTTTGTCGCCTCGACCGTCACCCAGCCCGAGATTGTGCATCCGCCGATGCCGCTTTGGCCCGGTGATCAGTTCTTTAACAACTATCGCTCAGCGTTGGTGTCGGGGGTAAATGCGCCGGTTGCCAAGATGCTGGTTAACTCCATGATAATGGCGCTTGGCATCTCTTTTGGCAAAATCCTGATCTCGATCCTATCAGCATTCGCTATCGTCTATTTCCGCTTTCCGGGGCGCAAAATATTCTTTTGGCTGATTTTTATGACGCTGATGCTGCCGGTCGAGGTGCGGATCGTGCCGACCTACGAAGTCGTCGCGGGTTTCGGGATGCTCAACAGCTATTCCGGCCTTATCTTTCCACTGATCGCCTCGGCCACCGCGACGTTCCTGTTTCGCCAGTTCTTTATGACCGTACCTGATGAGCTGGCCGAGGCTGCCCGTGTCGATGGCGCCCGCCCGATGCAGTTTTTCTGGGATATCCTGCTACCGATGAGCCGCACCAATATCGCCGCCCTTTTCGTGATCCTGTTCATCTATGGCTGGAACCAATACCTTTGGCCGCTGCTGATCACCACCGACCCGGACATGAATACAATCGTCATGGGCATCAAACAGATGTTCCCAAGTGGCGATGATATTGCCGACTGGCCGGTGATTATGGCGACTTCGATCCTTGCGATGGTCCCGCCGATCATCGTCGTAATTTCAATGCAGAAACTTTTCATCCGCGGACTTGTGGACAGCGAGAAATAGACCATGGCTACGATTAAACTGGACGCCCTGAAAAAGAGTTTTGGCAAAGTCGACGTGATCCACGGTGTCGATATCGACATTGAGGATGGCGAGTTTATCGTCATCGTCGGCCCCTCGGGCTGCGGTAAATCGACGATGCTGCGGATGGTGGCGGGGCTTGAAACAGTGACCTCGGGCGAGGTTCAGATCAACGGTGTCGGCGTCAATGACAAGGAGCCGATGGATCGCAACATCGCGATGGTGTTCCAGAATTACGCGCTTTATCCGCATATGAGCGTGTTTGACAACATGGCCTACGGGCTGAAAATCGCCAAAACCCCCAAGGAAGAGATTGCCGAGCGGGTGCAATCGGCGGCCAAACTTTTGCAGCTTGAAGAATACCTTGACCGCAGGCCGCGCGAATTGTCCGGCGGGCAGCGTCAGCGGGTGGCCATGGGGCGCGCCATC
>JAHRVC010000049.1 GCA_019090885.1 Marinosulfonomonas sp. | reverse complement strand
GGAAAAGGGGAATTCATGTCATACTCTCGATTTGCAATTTACTATGTGCCGCCGGTAGGGCCCTTGGCCGAATTTGGCGCGTCGTGGCTCGGTTGGGATGTTGTGCAGGGCTGTGAGACGCGTCAGCCAAGTTTGAGCGGTTTGCGTGACATCACGATGACACCGCGTAAATACGGGTTTCACGGAACGTTGAAGCCGCCGTTTCGCTTGATCCAAACGCGCGCAATTGCGGAATTGGACCAGGCCACCTCGGAGATGGCGGCATCGCTTGCCCCCGCGATCTGCGATTGTTTGCAGCTGACGACGATGGGTCGGTTTCTGGCGTTGACGCCGCAGGGCGGAGCAGAGGCCGTACAGCGGGTTGCGCAGACTTGCGTTCGTGATCTTGACGGTTTTCGCGCACCAGTCGAGGAGCAGGAGATGGCGCGTCGCCGCGCAGCAGGACTGAGTGCACGTCAGGACGCATTGCTTGTTGAGTGGGGGTACCCTTACGTGATGGAAGAGTTCAGGTTTCACTTGACCCTGTCGGGGCGTTTGCCCGACGCTGCGATCCCAACTTGGACCGAGAATATACGCCGGTTTCTGCCCGATTTTCCCAGGCCCTTTGTCCTTGACCAGATCGCTTTGTGCGGTGAGCGGGAAGATGGCCGGTTTGAGGTGATCCATCGCTACGAACTCACCGGCTGAAGCAGGGCCGCGCCCCGGGCGATGGTCTGGGGCAGCGGGCCATCGTTGGCAAGGTTGATCACCTTGAGCCCAGCCGGCAAGGGCTTGTCAGCCTGGGCAAGGCGTTTGCTGATCTCTTTCTCTGTCTCGCGCCCCCGCGTGGCCAGACGGTGTGCAAGCGTTTCCGGTTTCGCGGTGATATTGAGAACGACAAAGCGTGGGAAAATATCGGCCGCCCGGGCCAGGGCCTTGCGGGAGAAATTGACAAGGCAATCGGTGCCCTTGCCAAGTTGGTATTTGACGGTGATCGGAATGCCGTAGTGCAGCCCGTGCGCGCCCCAATGCACGGCAAAAGCCCCATCTTCAATCAAGGTTCTAAATTGCGAGACAGACACCGCATCGTAATCCTCGCCGCCCAATTCGGGCGCGCGCGTTATGATGCGGCGCACAAGATGCAAATCTGGCATGATGTTTTGAAGTCCGGCCATCACGCTGTCCTTGCCGACACCTGATGGGCCGACAACCGCGATGAGGCGTCCGCCAGATTTTGAAGCAAGCGTCATGCGGCCATTCCGGGCGTAAAGCGGCTGACATCAATTTCACGATCACAGACGCGGGCACGGGCCGCCGCGTCATGAAAAATACCGATGATCGCCGCGCCGCGCGCTTTGGCGTCTTCGATCAAGGAAAGCACCACCTCGCGGTTCGCAGCGTCAAGGCTCGCGGTAGGCTCGTCAAGTAACATCGCGGGATAGGTGTGGGCAAAACCACGGGCAATGTTCACGCGCTGTTGCTCGCCACCCGAGAAGGTTGTGGGGGACAAGGGCCACAGTCGTTCGGGGATGTTTAATTGGGTCAGAAGCGCCGATGCGCGGTCCTGCGCGTCGCCTGCCGGGACGCCCAAAGCGCGCAGAGGCTCTGCAACCACATCAAGCGTTGGGACGCGCGGCACCACACGCAGGAACTGGCTGACATAGCCCAGCACATCACGGCGCAATTTGATGATGTCGCGTGGCTCAGACCGAACGATGTCCAAACCGCCAATGCGAATTTCGCCTGCCTGCGTCAGGTAATTGCCGTAGATCATCCGCATCAGCGTGGATTTACCCGCGCCGGATGCGCCGGTCAGCGCCACGCATTCGCCAGGGGCAACCGCAAAGGACACATTGCTGATCACCTCGATCACGGCACTTCCCTGATTGTGCAGGGTAAAGGTTTTGGAGACGTCTTTGAGTTCAATCATGGCTCATACCTGTAAAACGGAACTGACAAGAAGCTGGCTATAGGCATGCTGCGGATCGTCCAGCACCTGATCTGTCAGACCCGCCTCGACCACGCGGCCCGATTTCATGACCATCAGGCGGTCCGCCAGCAGGCGCACCACAGCCAGGTCATGGGTTACGATGATCGCCGACAGCCCCATGTCACGTACCAGACCGCGCAGCAAATCCAGCAGTCGCGCCTGCACCGACACATCAAGACCACCTGTGGGTTCATCCATGAACACAAGACGCGGGCCCGTGACGAGGTTGCGTGCGATCTGCAAGCGTTGCTGCATCCCGCCCGAGAATGTTGTGGGGCGATCATCTACGCGGGACGCATCGATCTCGACCCGGCCCAGCCAGTCCGTGGCCTTGGCGCGGATATCGCCGTAGTGGCGTTCGCCCACGGCCATCAACCGCTCGCCTACATTGCCACCGGCGCTGACGCCCATGCGCAGCCCGTCGCGGGCGTGTTGGTGGACAAAAGCCCAATCAGTGCGACCGAGCATCCGCCGCTCCGGCTCTGACATCGTAATTGTGTCGCGGGGGCCGTCCGTGCGGGTGTCGAACACCACCTGTCCCGCATCGGGGGTCAGATGCCCTGCCATGCAATTGAGCAAGGTGGATTTACCTGACCCGCTTTCGCCAACGATCCCCATAACCTCACCGGGATACAGGTCAAAAGACACATCGGCGCAACCGATATGCGCACCATATCGCTTGGTGATGCCCTGAACGGAAAGCAAAGGTGTCATGCTGCGTCCTTTCCTTTGTGGCCCGCTGCCTGGCGCGCTTCGCAATAATCGGTGTCAGAGCAGACAAACATCCGCCCGCCTGCGTCATCGATGATCAACTCATCCAGATAGCTGTCTGTCGCACCGCACATCCCGCAGGGGTGATCTGCCTTGGACGCCTCAAACGGGTGATCCTCAAAGTCGAGGCTGACCACTTGGGTATAGGGCGGCAATGCATAAATACGTTGCTCGCGCCCCGCACCAAAAAGCTGGATTGCGGCCATATCACCCAGTTTGGGATTGTCGAATTTGGGGATCGGCGATGGGTCCATCACATAGCGTCCTTCGACCTTGACCGGATAGGCGTAAGAGGTCGCGATATGACCGTGGCGGCTGATATCTTCGTAGAGCTTCACATGCATCAGGCCATATTCTTCAAGGCTGTGCATCTTTCGTGTCTCGCTTTCACGGGGTTCGAGAAAGCGCAGCGGTTCCGGGATTGGCACCTGATAGACAAGGATCTGCCCTTCGCTCAGGGCCTCTTCCGGGATGCGGTGCCGGGTCTGGATCACAGTGGCGTCACTGGTCGATGTGGTCGTCGCAACCCCCGCTGTGCGTTGAAAGAAGGTCCGAATTGAAACCGCATTCGTTGTGTCGTCGGCGCCTTGGTCGATCACCTTGAACGTGTCTTCGGGCGTCAGCACCGCAGCCGACACCTGCACGCCGCCTGTCCCCCAGCCATAGGGCATCGGCATCTCGCGAGAGGCAAAAGGGACCTGATAGCCGGGAATGGCAAGCCCCTTAAGGATTGCACGGCGGATCATGCGCTTGGTTTGTTCGTCCAAATAGGCGAAATTATAGGCTTGATCGGTCATAACCCCCCCCGTGCTTTAAGGCCGCTTTCAAGAGCGTCCGGGCCGGTGAAGTGGATTGCGTCCATGCCCGCGGCTTTTGCGCCAAGGCAATTGTGCAGGCCGTCATCTACAAAGATGCAGTCCGTGGCCTCTACGCCCGCTTCGGCGCAGAAATGCCGGTATATGGCGACACTTGGTTTCACCATGCCGACCTGACCCGAGACGATTGTGGTCTCGAAGACTTCAGCCAGTTCCGGATGCACCTTGCAGCCCTCTGGCCAGGTCTCGGCGGACCAATTGGTGATTGCAAAAACCCGCACACCCGCTTCTTTGAGGGTGTAAAGGATGTCCCAGGTGCCAGAAATCTTGGCCGGAACCGTCTTGGTGTATCGCGCGACATATTGCGACAAATATTTGCCGTCCTCAGTATCCGGCAGCCCCTGCGCGGCGTCGAAAAAGGACACCCCGGCATCACAGGCAAGGTTCAGCTTGTCAAAGCTGATACGCCCAAGAAAGGCTTTTGTTTCGGCCTCTCCCAAATCATTGCTCCATGCAAGGATCGGATTCCAATCCACCAAGACCGCACCAATATCAAAGACAACATGTTTCATTCCGCTGCCGCCTGCACCTGTTGCGCACCCGCTTCACGGCGCAGCTTGCGCACCAGTTCCAGTTCGGACTGGAAATCGACGTAATGGGGCAGCTTGATATGTTCGAGGAACCCCGTCGCCTGAATATTATCGGCGTGGTAGAGAACAAATTCTGCGTCCTGTGCGGGTGCGCCAACGTTATCCTCGCCCAATTCTTCCCAGCGAAGCGCGCGATCGACCAAGGCCATAGAGATCGCCTTGCGCTCGGTCTGGCCAAAGACCAGCCCGTAGCAGCGGGTGAATTGCGGCGGCTCGGTTTTCGAGCCGGTGAATTGGTTGACGGTTTCGCATTCGGTCAGGGTGACTTCTCCGATCTCAACGGAAAATCCCAGTTCGGGGATGTCCATCTCAACCGGAACTGACCCGATCCGCAGCTCGCCCACAAAGGCATGGTTACGTCCGTAGCCGCGCTGCGTGGAGTAGGCGAGGCCAAGGGTAAAACCTTCGTCCGCGCGGGTCAGCGCTTGCAGGCGCAGGGCGCGGTCGGCGGGCATTTCCAGCGGTTCGCGGGTCAGGTCTGGGGGCGGCGTATCGTCATGGGGGGCCTCTTCGATCAGCCCTTCGCGGTTCAGGAATTCGGTGACATGGGCGACATTGCCCGCCTCGGTGTCACGAGATGGAGCCCTGGGCACCTCGCCATCAGCGGCCAGTTTGAAATCAAGCAAACGGTGCGTGTAGTCAAATGTTGGGCCCAAGACCTGCCCGCCGGGCAAGTCCTTGAACGTGGCCGAGATGCGTCGGTCGCAGGCCATAATGGCCGTATCGACAGGCTCGGACGCACCAAAGCGCGGCAGAGTGGTGCGATAGGCGCGAATGAGGAAGATCGCTTCGATCAGATCGCCCCGCGCCTGCTTGATTGCAAGTGCCGCAAGGTCCGGATCATAAAGCGACCCTTCGGCCATGACGCGATTGACGGCAAGACTTAGTTGCTCGCGAATTTGCGCAATGCTGAGCTCCGCGATATCCGTGTTACCGCGGCGTTCTTCGGCGAGCCAGGCATGGGCATTCTCGATTGCCCGCTCTCCGCCTTTGACTGCTACATACATATCAGGATGCTCCTGCTTGCGCTATCGCTTCGCTACTTGAGCGCGAGACTTCGGTTGATCGGGGCAAAGCCGCGAGGCGTTCGCCACAAGTGAAAATGAAGTCCAGCCCCAACGGGAACAGGGTTCGGTTGGCCTGAAACGCTTCCAATTCTGGCAAGGAAAGCGTTGCCTGATCCTTGATACCGGGACCCGTCAATGTTGCACCTGCCGCAAGTTCGGAACATTCGACGATGAGCGTGGCCGAGCGGTCAGGGTACTCGGACGTGCCGATCGGGTAGACCTCGAGCGGCGCGATCGTGTCCCACTTGCCAACCGCAAACATACAATGCGCGGGGCCAACAAAAGGCGCACCAGTGTGAAAGGCCAGCCACGCCCGCGCCGCTTCGCAATCCATGTCGCCAGCCAGATAAACCGGTGTTTCCGTATCGCAGAGTGTCAGCAGAACGGCACCCATCGCGGGCGACAGCGGGGCTGGGGGTGCAACCCCGTGGATATCCTGAATGGTGCCGGGGCGGGCCATGGCCTCCATCACACTACGAAAGGCGTGGGCTGACTGGGTGGCTGGATCAGCAAAGCCGCCGGACAGGGTGTTTGCCTGCATCAGTCTTCTCCTCGGGTCATGGTAAAGAAATCAACCTTTGTCGCGGCTGCCTTGGCCGCG
>JAHRVC010000048.1 GCA_019090885.1 Marinosulfonomonas sp. | reverse complement strand
GGGCTGCTTTGGCCGGTGCGATCATCCTGGGCCCACGTCTTGGCAAATACACAAAAGATGGCCGTGTTAACCCATTCCCGGGTTCTAACCTGCCGCTTGCCACTTTGGGTACATTCATCCTGTGGTTGGGTTGGTTCGGCTTTAACGGTGGTTCGCAGCTTTATATGGACACCGCCGCAAACGTGGCCGACATCAGCCGCATCTTTGCCAACACCAACACGGCAGCAGCCGGTGGTGCAGTTGCCGCTCTGATCCTGACGCAGCTGCTTTATAAAAAGCCGGACCTTACGATGATCCTGAACGGCGCACTTGCCGGTCTTGTGTCGATTACCGCAGAGCCGCTGACACCAAGCCTTGGTGCAGCAACCCTGATCGGTGCAGTCGGTGGTGTCATCGTGGTCTTTGCAGTGCCGTTTCTTGATAAACTGAAGATCGACGACGTTGTTGGCGCGATCCCGGTTCACCTGTTTGCTGGTATCTGGGGCACGCTCGCCGTGGTGCTGACAAACCCGGATGCATCTTTTGGCACTCAGCTCTACTCGGTCGTTGTTGTTGGTATCTTTGTCAGCGTTGTTTCGGCGGTCGTCTGGCTGATCCTGAAGGCAGTCACCGGTATCCGTGTCGATGAAGAAACCGAGATCAACGGATTGGACATGTCCGAATTGGGGATGGAAGCCTATCCCGAATTCTCCAAAGGCTGACACTCGCTTCAGTCTAAGGTTCCTGCCCGGGCGTTCGCGCCCGGGCTTTTTTGTTTAATCTACCGGCATTGCAGTCAGTGGCGTCACTCGATGACGCAGCAGTGCCATCGGATGCGAGCGCAGGGTCAGCCGCATGGATACATAATCTTCCACCACCTGTTCTCCCTCGCTCATCTTCGCCAGTTTAACCGCCGGTTCATCGATCACCTCACCGTCCAGATCACCTGCAAAAAGCGGCAGTGGGTCGACCGAGACAAAGGCGCGGACCTCCCACAAAGCCTCGCGGCGGGTCAGGCCGATATTGGCGAAAGCGTCAGCCTCGGCCAGCGCCCGCAGATCACGCGGATCGGTGCCCGCACGCCGCCAGACATCCCCGACCGAGGTATAGCCATTGGCCCGCGCGGCGGTGATCCAACCTGCCTCGGCCTCGCGCATCGCCTTGATCTGGCGAAACCCCAGCCGCAATGCCAACCCGCCCTTACCGTCAGGCTCCATCACATTGTCCCAGTAGGACGCGTTTATGCAAACCGGCAGCACCGTGACCCCATGTTCGCGTGCATCCCGGACGATCTGCGCCGGGGCATAAAAGCCCATCGGCTGCGAATTGAGCAGGGCGCAGGCAAATATCCCCGGCTCATGGCATTTCAGCCAAGCCGACGCATAGACCAACAGCGCAAAACTGGCCGCGTGGCTTTCGGGAAAGCCATAGCTGCCAAAACCCTCAATCTGCGAAAAACACCGCTGCGCAAAATCGAGATCATAGCCGTTCTTCAGCATGCCCTTGATGAAACGATCATGAAAATCACTGACCGAGCCGTGTTTCTTGAACGTCGCCAGCGAACGACGCAGGCGGTCCGCCTCTTCCGGGGTGAACCCGGCGCCGATGATCGCGATCTGCATCGCCTGTTCCTGAAACAGCGGCACCCCAAGGGTTTTCCCAAGCACCTGACCAAGTGCGTCTGAGGGAAAGCTGATTTCCTCTTCGCCATTACGGCGGCGAATGAACGGATGCACCATATCGCCCTGTATCGGACCGGGGCGAATGATCGCGACCTCGATCACCAGATCGTAAAAGCAACGCGGGCGCATACGGGGCAGAAAGTTCATCTGGGCGCGGCTTTCGACCTGAAAGACACCAATCGAATCCGCGCGGCACAGCATGTCATAAACCTTCGGGTCCTCGGGTGGCAGCGTCGCGAGGGAATAGTCGATCTGGTGGTGAGTCTGAACCAGATCAAAGGCTTTGCGGATGCAGGTCAGCATGCCAAGGGCCAGAACATCGACCTTGAGGATACCAAGGCTGTCGATATCGTCCTTGTCCCAGCAAATGACGGTGCGATCCTCCATCGTGGCGTTCTCAATCGGGACAAGTTCGTCCAGCCGACCTTCGGTGATGATGAAACCGCCCACATGCTGGGACAGGTGGCGCGGAAAGCCCTGAATTTCACTGATCAGGTTAAGGGTTTGTCGAAGGCGTCGGTCGTTCGGATCAAGGCCGATTTCTCGCAGCCGTTTTTCCTGAACACCATCGGCAGAAAAGAACCCCCAAAGCTGCGAAGACAGGGCCGACAAGGTGTCTTCGCTAAGGCCCATGGCGCGCCCAACCTCGCGGATTGCGCGTTTGCCGCGATAATGAACAACCGTGGCACAAAGCCCCGCGCGGTGGCGACCGTAACGTTCATAGATATGCTGAATAACCTCTTCGCGCCGTTCATGTTCAAAATCGACGTCTATATCAGGCGGCTCATCGCGGGCCTCAGACACGAAACGTTCAAAAACCATCGTGCCAATTTCCGGCGAAACCGAAGTGACGCCAAGCGCGTAGCAGGTAACCGAGTTGGCGGCAGACCCACGGCCCTGACACAGAATATCGCGCGAACGGGCGAAGGCGACGATATCGTGGACGGTCAGGAAATAGGGTTCGTATTTCAGCTTAGCAATCAGGGCCAGTTCATG
>JAHRVC010000047.1 GCA_019090885.1 Marinosulfonomonas sp. | reverse complement strand
GTGGGCGCGGATTGTCACCGGAATTCATCGCCGACCTTGAGCGTCAGTTTGGGTTTGATAAGCCGCCCTTGGAACGCTTCCTGACGATGATCTGGAACTATATGCGGTTTGATTTTGGCGAAAGCTATTTTCGCTCGATCAGCGTCATCGACCTTGTGTTAGAAAAAATGCCAGTGTCGATCACGCTGGGTCTTTGGTCAACGATCATTGCCTATGCGGTGTCGATCCCGCTGGGAATCCGCAAGGCGGTCAGCGATGGCTCGCGCTTTGATACATGGACCAGCGGGCTGATAATCGTCGCCTATGCCATCCCCGGTTTTCTGTTCGCAATCATGTTGCTCGTGTTGTTCGCGGGCGGGTCTTACTGGCAGATATTCCCGTTGCGTGGCCTGACGTCGGACAACTGGGATAGCTTGTCTTTGGTCGGCAAGGCTGCTGACTATTTCTGGCACATTGCGCTGCCAGTCATTGCGTCAAGCATTTCCGGCTTTGCCACCCTGACATTGCTGACTAAAAATTCGTTTCTGGACGAGATCAAAAAGCAATATGTGGTTACAGCACGGGCCAAGGGCCTGCCCGAAAGCCGGGTTTTATACGGGCATGTTTTCCGCAACGCGATGCTGATCGTTATCGCGGGTTTCCCGGCGGTTTTCATCGGCGTGTTCTTTGGCGGCTCGTTGATTATCGAAACCATATTCTCGCTCGACGGTCTTGGCCGGCTGGGGTTTGAGGCGGCGGTCGCGCGCGATTATCCGGTCATATTTGGAACGCTGTTTTTCTTCGGCCTGTTCGGCCTGCTGATCGGTATCCTCAGCGACCTGATGTATGTTTTCATCGATCCGCGCATTGATTTTGATGTGAGGGAAACCTGATGCGCCTGTCGCCCCTCAATCAGCGCCGCTGGCGCAATTTCACCCGAAACCGCAGGGCCTATTGGTCGGCGATAATATTTGGCCTGCTGTTCGGCCTGTCGCTGTTTGCTGAATTCATTGCAAACGACAAACCAATTCTGGTCAACTATCGCGGCGAATGGCGGATGCCGATTTTTCAGTTCTACCCGGAAACAGCCTTTGGCGGCGATTTCAAAACCGAGGCGATCTATCGCGACCCAGAGGTGGAATGTCTGATCGTTTCAGGTGGGCTGGAAGATTGCTGGGATGACCCCGAAGGCGTGATCGAACAGGCGGCCAGCGGTGTGGTGAACGGCGAGAAGATCGACAAAGGCTGGGTGATTTGGCCACCGGTCCGCTATTCCTACAACACAATTTCGGACGTGCGCGGTGTGGCCCCGGCGCCCCCCAATTGGGACAACCACTTGCTGGGAACCGATGACACCAAACGCGATGTGCTGGCGCGGGTGATCTATGGCTTTCGCCTGTCGATATATTTCACGATCCTTGTTACCGTATCCACGTCGATCCTTGGGGTCATTGCTGGTGCGGTGCAGGGCTATTTTGGCGGCTGGACCGACCTTATATTCCAACGGTTTCTGGAAATATGGGGATCAACACCGTCGCTTTATATCATCATAATTCTATTCGCGATTCTTGGGCGAAGTTTCTGGCTGCTTGTCTTCATAACGATCCTGTTCGGCTGGCCTGCATTGGTTGGTGTGGTCCGGGCAGAGTTTCTGCGCGCCCGCAACTTTGAATATGTCCGCGCCTCGCGCGCCCTTGGCGTTAGCAACCGAACGATCATGTTTCGCCATATGCTGCCCAATGCGATGGTCGCGACCGTCACGATGCTGCCGTTCATTATCGCAGGTTCCATCGCCACGCTTGCCTCGCTCGATTTTCTCGGTTTCGGGCTGCCGTCCTCGGCGCCGTCACTGGGTGAGTTGACATTGCAGGCCAAACAGAACCTTCAGGCCCCATGGCTGGGCTTCACGGCGTTCTTTACCTACGCGATCATGCTGTCGCTGCTGGTGTTCATATTTGAGGGCATCCGAGACGCGTTTGATCCCAGAAAGACCTTTCAATGAGCGATGTTCTGACGGTCAATAATCTGTCCGTGGCGTTTCGTCAGGACGGTGCTTACAGCGATGCCGTGCGCAACGTATCGTTCAACATCGCCAAGGGCGAAACCGTCGCGCTGGTTGGTGAAAGCGGATCAGGTAAATCGGTGACGGCGCTTTCGACCGTAACGCTGCTGCCCGACAGCGCCAAAATAACCGGCTCGGTCACCTATGACGGTCAGGAAATGATCGGCGCGTCAGAGGAGCGGCTGCGCGGCGTGCGCGGCAATGATATCAGCTTTATCTTTCAAGAGCCGATGACATCGCTGAACCCGCTGCACACGCTTGAGCGGCAACTTGCTGAAAGTCTGACGTTGCATCAGGGCCTAAAAGGCGATGCGGTTCGCGCCCGGATTATCGAACTTCTGGTGAAGGTCGGCATTCGCGAGCCGGAAAGCCGTTTGGGGTCTTATCCGCATCAGCTTTCGGGGGGGCAACGCCAGCGGGTGATGATCGCAATGGCGCTGGCCAATGGCCCGGACCTGCTGATTGCTGACGAACCCACGACTGCGCTGGATGTGACCATTCAGGCGCAAATCCTTGATTTGCTGGGCGATCTGAAAAAGAATGAGGGGCTAAGCATGCTGTTCATCACCCACG
>JAHRVC010000046.1 GCA_019090885.1 Marinosulfonomonas sp. | reverse complement strand
GTCCACGCCTTCACCATCGGTGTGGGCCAGAACCTGTTGTGCGAATTTTCCGTCTTTCCCGATCAACACAACCTCATGGGCGCCAAGGTCGCGCAGGAATTCTGCCTTGGCCTCATCCCGGCTTAGGGCAATCACCCGTGCGCCTGCCAGTGCGGCCAGTTGCACGGAAAACAGACCAACGCCGCTGCTGGCCCCGGACACCAAAACGGTTTCGCCCATACCCACGCGGGCCGTGTCACGCACGGCGTTCATCGCCACGCCGGCCGCTGGCCCTAGGGAACAGGCCGCTTCAAACGGAATGCTATCGGGAATTTTCACACAGGCATCTTCGGGCAGTGCTGTGAACTGGCCATAGCCGCCGCGAACCGGCTGGCGTTCAAGGCAAGTTGTTTCGCGACCGGTGCGGCAATACCGGCACGTGCCGCAGCTTGAAAACGCCTTGGTGGCAATGTGGTCACCAACTGCGAGCGATGTAACCTGATCGCCGATGGCGCGCACAATACCGGCAATCTCAAGCCCGATGATCAGCGGTAACACCACGTCGCGCCTGTAGGTGCCGTTACGCTCGGCTATGTCACGGGAACTGACGCCGCTGGCCTGAACCTCAATCAGCACATCGCCGGGGCCGCATTCGGGCACCGGTACTTCCGATATCTGAAATACATCCGGCGGACCGGTATGGGGTAGAACCGCAGCTTTCATGATTTCGCGTCCTTTTGTGCAAATGCCACGCCGCAAAACCCATCGGTCCAGCGTTCGACTACCGGGCGAATTTCGGTGCCAATGACCGGTGTCACACCATCCGCCAGCCACCGGCCAAACAGCACCGGCCCGTCGCCAAACCGGGCGGCAATAACTTCGTAGGGAACCAAGTCGTTGAATTCAGGCAGATAAGCCCGATGATAGCGCACCCAACTGTGGATGACCGGCGCGGTCTGGGCTGGTTGCCATGATCGTTCTTCGCTGCCGCACCAAGGGCAGCAACCACCGTTTGGCGGGCCGGTGCGGTGACATTCTGCGCAATTAGGGAACAGTAGTTTTCCGGTTTTCAGCGCTTCGTAATGAACTTCGCAGTCCGGGGCGATATAAGGGGCCACGGTGTGGCTGCTGAATTCGCCGGGGAAATCGACAAAACTTAATGTCTGCGCTGTCGGATCAGTTTTCATAAAGGATTGCATCCCCGAATGTCGTCGCCCAAAGCGCATTGCGGCAGTTTGGGACCTGTCGCGCGCCCGCGGTGCCGCGCAATTGGCGCACGATTTCAACTGTTTGGCCCCAGCCGTTGGAATGCCCCTCGGACAGGTGCCCGCCGCTGGTGTTGACGGGCAGTTCGCCGCCCGGCCCAATGCGCCCGCCTTGAATCCAGTCAAGCGCTTGGCCAACCGGGGCAAACCCGAACCGTTCCAGCGTCCAAATCACCTGAGGCGCAAACCCGTCGTAACAATGCAGCGTGTCGATGTCGCCGGGCCCCAGATTACTCTTGGCAAACACCGGCTCATCCGCCCCCAGTGACGTGCCTGCAAACCTGTCGCGTTGATGAATGCCCAGACCGGGGCGGCCAAAAACGAATTCATTCGGACCGCCTGACAAGCCTTGAAATGCGCTTAGACGGACGGGCGGCTGCGCCAGTTTTTCGGCCCGTTTCAAGCTGGTAAGCAGAACCACAACACCCGTGTCCACTGGCACCGAGCAATCCAGCCGGCGCAAGGGTTCGCAAATGTAGGGCGCGGCTGCATAATCATCTTCGCTAAGGGGGTCCTGCTTATAGGCCAACGGGTTGAGCGACGCGTGTGCCCGCTGGGAAAGTGCCACGGCGGCAAGCCCTTCGGCGGTTTTATCATGTTCATACAGATAGCGCTGGAAAGACATTGCGGCCCCGCCGATCGGGGCGATCATGCCGGTATGGGGCGTTTCCGCATGTGGGCCGCCGCCTTCGCGGAAATTTTCGTCAAAACCGGGAAAACCCTTGGTTCCGGGGCGCGAAAAGGCGGTGTTGCGAAACACGCCAACGCAAGCGACAGTCTCCGCCAGCCCGTTAGCGATTGCCATCGCCGCGGTTTGCAACACGGTGCCGCAGAACCGCCCATGCGCCCAGGTTTGGCTGGCATATCGCAGATCAAGCCCAAGAAGTGCTGCGATCTCGTCGTAGTCCAACCCCCGCGGCGAGCCTATATGACAGACCAACCCGTCAACGTCTTCGCGCGCCAGGCCGCAATCCCCGAGTGCCGCCTTAAACGCCCGATTGGCCATGGCCGACGCACTGAGATCGGGGGATTTCCCGAACCCGATTGTGCCGATCCCTGCAATGGCGACGTCTTTCACTGCGCAACTCTCCTTTGGTGCGCTGCCTTTCGGGCAGCCAGTTTATTAGCCCATGTTTCTGGCCCGTCAGCCGCGAATGCCCATGCCGCCGTCTGGATGCAGAAACGTCCCGGTCATGCCGCGCGCCCCGTCCGAGGCCAGAAACACATAGCTTTGGGCGATCTCATCGGTTGTCATGGCCAGTTCCAGTGGCGTCAGGTTCTTTAGGTCCGCATCCCGGCCGTCTCCGGTTGGCACGCGCATGTCTTCCAGCCCCAGCGACGCCGCCCCGCGTAAATCGGTGCCAGTGACGCCGCCCGGTGCAACACCATTGACCCGGATGTCAGGGGCCAGTTCATGGGCAAGTGCAGCGATGCTGCCGCGAATGGCAAATTTTGACGTGAGGTAAAGAATTCCGCCGCGTCCGGGGAAAAACCCGGAAGAGGAGGAGGTGAAAATCATTGTGCCCCGGGCTTTGCGCAACAGCGGCAGGAATACTTGTGCCGCCAGCAGGTTGCTTAGAACATTGACCCGCATGATCTGGTCAAACCCACCAGACAGGTTCTTGGGTGGAATATCTTCAATCCCCTGATAAAAATCAAATAATCCGACGCAGCTGACCATCGCGTCCACCCCAACCCAGCCTTGATCTTCGCAAAGATCGGCCAGCTTTTGGATGTCGTTTTCGTCCGTTGCGTCACCGGTGATTGTGCGAACTTGCGGAAAATCAGCCTCAAGCCCGGCGCATTTTTCCGCGCTGATGTCAAAGGCCAACACCTTGGCACCAGCCGCCAGATAGGCCGCGACAACCGCCCGCCCGATCCCGGAACCAGCCCCCAGCACCACAGTGCGGCGTCCTGTAAGCGATCCGCCGTTTGCCCTGTTCGCGACGTTCCCGTTCACAGAAAAATCGCCAGATTCTGGGTCTGTAGCACCGATTGGTCCAGTGTCACCGTGCGCGCCGCCAGCCGCATTTGGCCAGCTTGGTTGCGCAAGATATCCTCGCGCATACCGCAAATCAGGTCTGGTCCCTGATCGGCCCCTTGGGTCCGATAAACCATCAGCGCCGACATGACCCGTGTTTCGGCGTCATTATCGGTGGAAAAACAGGCGACATTGCTTACCAAATGGCGGGTGCGTGATGGCGGGCTTTCGGTCCAGGCATATTTGGATTTCAACCGCTCAATCCGTTTGCCCAAAGAATAGCGGTCCTCAAACATGTGGTCCATTTCCCCGGCCTTGTGCGGGTTGGTCCCAAGGGTTGATGTCACCGGTATGCGATAGGTGATGTCATCGGCCATCATCGCCAGCCAAGTGTCAAAGTCGCGCCGGTCCAGCACGTAAGATTCCTCGACCAGAAACTTATGGGCCCGCAAATGCGCCGGGTGATCGAAATCCAGCATGTTTTCCAAGGTGTTATCTGTCATCATTCTGCCCCCGACCGGATCGGATGAGCAGGTGGGTCCATCTCAAGGTGTTCGGCCCAGAAATTCAGCCAGCGACGTTGGTTGTATTCGTTAAACCCAATGTGAGCAGTTCCTTGTCCAGAGTATTCTTCAAGCGGCTCATTAAGGGGCGAGCCATCCTGATTCATCCCCATGCGGGAATGCAAATGCACCGCACTGCTGACATAGCCCTGTGTCATCTTGGTCAGTGTAACCCAGGCATCAATATCGTCCTGTTCAAACATGCCCGACGTTCCGAAACACATTATGTAGGCTTTGTAGGATTTGCGTTTGAATTCTTCGCTGGCCGCTTTGTCGACAACAAACCAGGACCACATTTCTGTTTCAGTGGCCGAGATTGGCATCCACAGGCGGATGGTTGTGAACGGTGCGAATTCGTCGTTTTCGTCAATCTTGGCGGAAATATGCAAAAGCGACATGTTGGGGAACAAAGTGCTGGCCGATGGCAGCAGCCCATCCTGTTGAAGCAGGGCAACAATCTCGGGCGGCCAGGCGGCACGCATCCTTTCGATCTGCTCTTTCGGAAAGCCGTTATTGCCAAGGCGTTCCTCAAAGCTACCAGGTCCATCGCCCAGACGGAACGTTGCGCCATTGCCGCGCCCGGCGGCGAACATCACGCCGGCTTTGCGATTGCTGGTGGCGGCAGAGGAAACCAGTTTGATGGCCCCCATGCTGGCGTGGGTTTGGGGCGTGTGATAGGTGTCCCCGCTAAAGTTCTCCGACCCGATTTTCCAGTTCGCGTTAAAGCGCCAGCGCTGCGGGCCGCGCACTTCCACGCCCCCCGGAACATCCGGCACATAAAACGACAGGTAGCTCGCGAAATCACCCAGATAGGATTCCAGCGGCTCCGCATCTGGGTCAAGATTGATAAAGATCAGGCCGTTGAAAATCTCCATATGGGGCGGGCGGTATAACCCGAATTCTTTTTTGTTCAGCCCCTCGGTGCCTCCGTAAGCCTCCTGATGATAAGGCACCCCGGCCAGAGAGCCGTCGGTCTTGAAGGCCCATGCATGATACGGGCACACAAATTTCTGGGCGTTACCGGATTCATTGCGGCAAACCTTGCCGCCGCGATGACGGCACAGGTTCAGTAAGACCCGGACCTTTGTGTCGTTGCCCCGCACCACGATAAAGGAATCCTCGAGCAGGTTTCGCACGACATAATCGCCGTCGTTGGGAACCTCTGAGACATGTCCCATAAACTGCCATGTGCGGGAGAATATCCGCTTTTGTTCCTCGTCGAAAATGGCGGCATCGCTGTAGATGTGGCTGGGTATCCACCCCTGTCGCACATCTTCCAGAATCTGATCCATTTCGTTCATATCATTTTCCATTCAGTCCTCCTGCGCCAGTTCGGTAATGCCTAAATAGGCAGCCCTTACTTCTTGATTTGATTGCATATCACTGGCCTTACCCTGCAAAACAGAGCGCCCACGTTTCAGAACAATTGCCCGGTCCGAAATCCGCAATGCCTGACGTGCATTCTGTTCAACCAGCAGCACCGGAACGCCGTTGTCGCGCAAGTTTCCAAGCGTTTCAAATATCTCGGTGACGATTTTGGGCGCAAGCCCCAGCGATGGCTCATCACACATCAGAACCTTTGGGTCCCCCATCAGCGCGCGCCCGATTGCC
>JAHRVC010000045.1 GCA_019090885.1 Marinosulfonomonas sp. | reverse complement strand
TCCCTGTCTAAAGGGGTTTAGCTCAGTTGGTAGAGCGCCGGTCTCCAAAACCGAAGGTCAAGAGTTCGAGTCTCTTAGCCCCTGCCAAGACACTTCCATAAACTGGTTACATGTGGTGCCGTTTGTGCAACGTAGTTTCTGGCGTCCCACTATTTTATGGCTGGTTGAATTTTCGATTTTCACCAACGCGCAGCGTATCCCATATTGGGTTCTTAATATGAAAAGCCGCCCCAAAAGGCGGCTCTTAATTTTTGACGTTACCGGATACTTCTGTATCCGGTAACGGTATTGGTTTGGCGTGGGGTAACTGGCTGTTAATTGTGCCGGGTCCCAAACCGATTATTTAGCGCTTGCGAAGAACGAGCTGACAAAGCCGCTGACTTCGCTTTCGCTATCGCCACCGTGGATGACTGCCAACAGTTGCTGGATTTCCGCGTTGCTTAGGGCCGCAACATTCGCATTAGGTGCGTAGCTTTGGATTTCGTGTGTTACGGTCGCAGTTGCGTCCGTCATTGCGGAGGCAGCGCCTGCTGCGGTTACAAGGGCAAGGGCTGCGACTGTGATAATGCGTTTCATGGTGTGTTCCTTTTTCAGGGTTAAGTTTGAGTTAATGCGTTGGCTTCTCTCGCCGACACCAACAGAGTTAGGCACCCGGTTGGCCAAACGGAAATCACGTATCCGGACACGGAAAATCACGCGGAGTTGGGGTTGAATGTGATCGCAGGTAGCCCGCGCTGATTGTTTTCAGCCGCAAGTGGGCCGAAATGAAAGTGAAACCTCAGTGTTTGCTGTTCCAACTTGCCCGCCATGCAAGTGATACATTGTTCCAGAATACGAGAGGTCGTTGTGAAGTCGGTGGTATTTCGGCCGGAACGGTCAGCCGACACATTAATGTGTCGTAACGGGGTCGTGTCCGAAACGCGGCCGATTGAAATATTCCGGACGATTTCGGCGTTATTTATTCGGGGCTATGACGTTGAGGGACGCACATATTTGAAATCAATTGAGTCGAATATGTGCCGCAAAACATCCGGTTAGTGCAATTGGCGCAGTCAAACCGCGCCGTTATCGGGTTGACTGTGGGCGCTGGGCGGGTTGTAAATAAGTGTCTGACAATTGTTGGTGCGTGCTTGGGGCTGATCGCTGATGACCGGAGCGCGCAAGGGGGAGCGATCTGAAATTCAAGGCCACGGCTGCCCATTGCGATGTTATCGCGCAGTTGGCAGGTAGTCCGCCAGTTTCCGGGGCACGCCGAAATTTTAAATTAACTTTAAGCTGTGGCAGTTTTTGCAAAACAGCCGTTTAGCGCCATACCCGGTAATGAACCTTACGAGGCCGGTGGCTGGCTGAATTCCGGGAAAACCGGGAACGACCAAAAACGTCGAAAGACACAAAACTAGGGAGAAAAGAATGTTTAAGAACTTAACAACAACAGTGGCCCTCGCGGTGACCTTGAGTGGCGGCGCGGCGTTGGCCGAAACGGTCAAACTGGCCGATATCGCCGAGCTTTCGGGCGCTGGCGCGGCCGCAGGCACAGTATGGAATGACGGTATCAAGCTGGCCGTGGATGAGATTAACGCCGCTGGCGGCATCCTGGGTCGCGAGATTGATCTGATGGAATACGACAGCCAGACTGATCCGCAGAATTCCCGCGCGATGGTGCAAAAAGCGATCGACGACGGTGCTTATGTGCTGATGGGCACGGTCTATTCCTCTTCCACAGTGGTTAACATGCTGGTTGCGATGCAAAACGGTTACCCGCAGCTGACTGGCTCGGAATCGCCGACCATCACCGCCAAGGGCAACCCTTATATCTTCCGCACGGCTTTTGGTGCGCAAAAAGGTATGCCCAAAATCGGTTCCTACCTGAAGGATGATCTGGGTGTGACTAAGGTCGCAATCGCTTGGGCCAACACTGAGTTTGGCAAGGGCGGTCACGATGCCTTCGTCGGGGTTGCCGAGAAAATTGGCATTGAAATCGTTGCCGACGTTCCCAGCGAGCAGGGACAGGCAGATTTTGCCGCCGATGTTCTGAAAATCAAGAACTCGGGCGCACAAGCGGTGTTTGCCTATCTGACCGAAGAAGAAAGCGCACGCTTCCTGATCGAAGCTGAAAAGCAAGGTCTTGATATCCCAAAAGCTGGCGACACAGTGCTATTGTCCCAAAAGGTCATCGACCTTGCAGGCGGCGCTGCCAACGGTGCCTTTGGCCATGTCGGTCTGACGGCTGATGCGCCAATCCCGGCAATTCAGGAAATCGACAAAAAGTTCACCGCGCGGTTTGGTTACCGCCCGGATCACAATGCCCTCAAAGGGTATATCGGCACTTACACAGTCAAGTATGTCACCGAGATGATCGGCGAGTTTGATCGTCAGAAATTCGCAGATACCATGCATGGCCTGTGTCTTGATGCAGCGACCTATCCGGGCGTTCTGATGGACGTGTGCTGGGATGAGACCGGCGAAATTTCACGCGCCAGCTTTTTGGTCGAAGTTGTCGGTGGCAAGCAGCAGATCACCAAGACTCTGCCTGCGAACTGATCTGAAAAACTATGTGCGCCCCCGAAACATCGTGGGGCGCACAACTTACCTGATAATTTGATTTCCGAGAGGCTCTATGGCCGAATTTCTTCAGATCATTGTCTCCGGTCTGTCGGCGGGCTCTATCTATGCTCTGGCCGCAGTCGGGTTCACTTTGTTGTGGCAGGCGTCACAGACAATCAACTTTGCGCAGGGCGAGTTTGTCATGCTGCCCGCGTTTTTCGTGCTGGCGGGCGTTGGCTATCTGGGCCTGCCGCTTTGGGCGGCCGTGCTGCTGGCGCTTGGGCTGTCAATTCTGCTGCTGGGCGCGGTTTTCAAAAAACTGATCGTCGAGCCG
>JAHRVC010000044.1 GCA_019090885.1 Marinosulfonomonas sp. | reverse complement strand
TTCACTTTGTTGTGGCAGGCGTCCCAGACGATTAACTTTGCGCAGGGCGAATTTGTCATGCTGCCCGCTTTCTTCGTGCTGGTGGGGGTCGGGTATCTGGGCTTGCCGCTTTGGGTGGCCGTTTTGTTGGCGCTTGGGCTGTCAATCCTGCTGCTTGGCGCTGTGTTCAAAAAACTGATCGTCGAGCCGATGCTGCCGCATGGTGCCTTGCCGCTGATCATCGCGACGATCGCCTTAGGCCTTCTGATAAAGGAAAGCGTGAAAGAGTTTTATTCAGCCCAAGGTCAGCCGTTTCCATCGTTGTTTCCCCAAGATGTCGTGCATTTTTTCGGTGCTGCGATCTCAATTCAGGATATCGCCAATCTGGTGGTTTCCTTTGCCGCAATCATGGGGTTGCAATTGTTCCTGCAACGCACCCGCACTGGGCGCTGTATGCAGGCGACCGCGCAGAACCCGGAAGTGGCCGAAATCCTTGGCGTCAACGTAAAACGCATGGTGATGTATACGTTCCTGATAAACGGGGCACTGGCGGCCATCGCATCGGTTCTGATCTCGCCCGTCTATCTGGCGAAATTTTCCAATGGCGAAACACTGGGATTGATTGCGTTCATCGCGGCCATCGTCGGGGGCTTTAACCAAATCCGTGGGGCGCTTGTGGGCGGGCTGTTAATCGGCGTGATCGACAATCTGTCGGCTGTCTATGTGTCGGCGCAATACCGGGCGGCGGTTCCGCTGATCCTGCTGATTGCGATCATAATGTTCCGGCCTCAGGGCTTGTTAGGCACCTCAGAAGGGCGAACAGTATGAAACCGCTTCATATTTTTCTGTTCGCTGTCGGCATCGCGATCCTGATTGCTTTGCCGCTTGGGCAGAAAACCTACATTGTTTATGTTTTGTGTTCGTGGCTGATCTTTTCCATCGCGGCGATGGGGTTGAACCTGACGGTTGGGTACGCCGGGCAGGTTAGCCTTGCGCAGGCGGCGTTCATGGGAATTGGTGCCTATATCACGGCGCTGATGACGATGGCCGGGGTGCATTGGGTGTTTGCCGCGACTGCTTCGGTTTCCACCTGTTTTGTGATTGGTCTATTGCTTGGCTATCCGGCGTTGCGCGTGCAGCACCATTTTCTTGCCTTTGTAACCCTTGCGTTCAACACGCTGGTTTTTCTGGTGCTGCGAAATGAAGAATGGCTGACCGGCGGTTCGTTCGGTCTGGTCGGTATCCCACGGCCAGAGTTCGGGCCTTTGAGCACGATGAAGCAGTTGCCGTTCTATTACTTTGCGCTGATCTGCTTTTTGGTGTCCGCGGGGGCGATGGCATGGATCATCCGCTCACCTTGGGGGCGGGCGTTCAAAGCGTTGCGTGAAAACCCGATCCGCGCGAATTCTTTGGGCCTTAACACCAGCCGGATGACGTTGCTGGCGTTCGCTATCGGATCGGCATTTGGTGGTTTGGCGGGGGCGGTCATGGCACCGCTGGTGCAGTTCATTGAACCGGGATCTTTTGCATTAGTGCATTCGCTAAAGATATTGCTGATGGTTGTTGTCGGTGGGGCAGGGTATTTCTATGGCCCGATGCTGGGTGCTGCGATTGTGGTTCTGTTGCCCGAGGTTTTGCGCTTTACCGAAGGGTATTACCTGATCATCTACGCGTTGCTGGTGATTGTGCTTATGGTCTTTTCACCAAGCGGTTTGTTTGGTCTTGGAAAAAAGCTGGCCGACCGTTTGCGACCGCAACGTGTTGAACGCGGTGACCTGAAGCAGGGTTCGCAACTATGAACACGCAATCCAACGTGCTGAGCGTTCATAATATCTCCAAAGCCTTCGGTGCGATCAAAGCGGTCCAGAATGTCAGCTTTGAAGTTCACAAGGGCGAAATTCTGGGCCTTATCGGGCCGAACGGGTCGGGAAAGTCGACCTTGTTCAATTGCATATTGGGCCAGTCTTCCCCTGATACGGGCGAGGTTTATGTGAACGGCAAATCGGTGGCTGGGCGGCCTTCCCACCAGTTGAACAAGCTTGGCGTGGGGCGCACGTTTCAGCAACTTTCGGTCTTTCCGAAAATGACCGTGATCGACAATATCATCATGGCGGGGCAAGAACATCACGGCACGATGTTTTCGCGGCTGTTTGGGGCGTCCGACGCCGGGCTGACCGATGAAGCCGAGCAACTGACTGAATTTTTCAAACTGGATCATTTACGCGATGAGGAAGCCGGGTCATTGTCTTATGGTCAGCAAAAGCTGCTGGACGCGGCAATGGCATTTATGGCCGGGCCGGGGCTGGTGTTGCTGGATGAACCGGCGGGCGGCGTTAACCTGACGATGCTGGAATATCTAAAGGACCGGTTGCTGACCTATAACAGGGAACACGACGCGACCTTTGTTGTGATTGAACACAACATGGAATTCGTGATGTCGCTTTGCACCCGGATCATCGTGCTTGCAGGGGGCGAAATTATCGCCGAAGGCACGCCGGATGAAATCCGCGCCAATGACCTTGTCATCCAAGCCTATCTGGGGGGATGAAATGCTTGAATTAAAAGACGTCTATGGTGGATACGGTAAAATCACGATCCTGAACGGGACCAGTTTCAAGGTTCCTGCCGCCTCGATCACAACGATTATCGGGCCAAATGGCGCCGGTAAATCCACCGTGTTCAAGGCGATTTTTGGCCTGCTTAACATCCATTCTGGTCAGATTATTTATGATGGTGAAGACGTCACCGGATTGACACCGGCACAGATGATTAGCCGCGGCGTTACCTATGTGCCGCAGGGGCGTAATGTGATCCCGCAACTGTCTGTGCTGCATAATCTGGAAATGGGCGGTATCACGTCGCCCGATCAGGACGCGGTTCGGCGCCGGATGGAAACGGTCATGGATCAGTTTCCGATGCTGCGGGAATTCAAGGACCGTAAGGCTGTTGAACTGTCCGGTGGTCAGCAAAAGCAGTTGGAAATTGCGCGCTCACTTTTGCTGGACCCAAAGTTGATCCTTGTTGATGAACCGTCAATCGGTCTTTCGCCGAATCTGGTTCAGGAAGTGTTTGAGACACTCAAGCGTTTGCGCGAACAAGGGGTCACCGTATTGATGGTGGAGCAAAACGCAAAAACTGCCCTGAACATGTCAGATTACGGGCTGGTGTTGGAGTTGGGGCAGACCCGGATGCATGATGATGCGCAAAAGATTTTGAACGATCCCAAGGTCGGGCAGCTGTTTTTGGGTGGTCACATGGAAGATGTTGCCTGACGCGCGGCCTTGCGAAGCCATCAGGCTTGAATTGCTCGGGCAAAGCGCGTATCTGCCCCCTCACCCTAAACATACGGATTTTGAAACATGGCAAAGACGATGAACCCACTTCAGTTTGTGCAGCAAGTGCGCGCAGAAGTATCCAAAGTTGTCTGGCCGTCGCGCCGCGAAGTGATGCTGACCACAGCCATGGTATTTGTCATGGCTGCTTTGACGGCGGTCTTCTTTTTTCTGGTAGACCTGCTGATCCGCAGCGGGTTGCAGGGATTGTTGGGCCTGTTCGGGTAATCAGTCTGGGCTTGAATTAAGTCATATTCGCCTGTAATTCGGGCGATACTTCCTGACGTGGCGTGCTTCGATTCGAGTGGCACGCCGCTTTTGTGCAGGACATAGCGGTTTAACCGCTTGAAAGTTTTAAATAATCCGGCTGATGTGCCGGGAAAAGCAAGGGCTAAGGCAGATGGCGAAACGATGGTATTCGGTGAGCGTTCTCTCGAACTACGAGAAAAAGATCGCCGAGCAGATCAAACAT
>JAHRVC010000043.1 GCA_019090885.1 Marinosulfonomonas sp. | reverse complement strand
TAAACTTTGTTTATCGGCAGCCATGGCTTTGCCTTTTCTTTTTGCGCGGTTTTGTTGCGTTCTGCCTCTCGACGGCAGGCCGTTGATTATTAGTATCAATTATGTAGTGCAAAAAACCGAGATTCCACCCCTAAAATCAAAACCTTGCCCGGTGTTGTTAATGGCGCAACATCAGGCGCGCCAGAAATCCGGGTTTAACAGGGCTATAATCGCCAGCATTTCCAGCCGCCCAAGCACCATAGCGCCCGACAATATCAGCTTTGCCGCGCTGTTGAGCGCACTCATCGCCAGCACATCATCCCCCGCCACCGAAACGATCGGGCCGGTCGTTGACAGGGCCGCGACCGTGTGGATCATCGCCGATTGGAAATCCAGCCCGGTCAGGGATAAGGCCAGCGTCACCAGTGCAAGGCTAAGCGCGAACAACATGAAAAACACCCACGCAACATAGGCCCCCTGACGGCGCAACCGGCGGGCCGCAGACCCGGCCCCGCCAACAGAAGACGGGTGCACAAGCCGGTCCATTTCCCGCACCCCGTGCTTATAAAGCGCATAGACCCGCAGCAGTTTCACCCCGCCGGCCGTCGTAGCAACCCCGCCACCAATCAGCGCCAGCCCCATCAAAATGATCCCCGGCGTCGCCAACCCGGACCACTCGCGCGCCGTCGCCCATGCCGCACTTTCAAAGCCGGTCGTGCTTAGGAATGACAAAACCGTAAAAACCCCGCCCCAAAGGGCAGCCACCGCCCCGCCGACATTTGCGACCTCTTCAACCTCATAGGCACCAAGCCAGTGGCGTCCAAAAAGCAGCAGCGGCACCGCAACCACGCACAAAATGGCAATCCTAAATTCCGGATCTGATTTAAGCTGCGCAATGCTGCCATCCGATTTGTCCGACATGAAGGTCTGGCGCGACAAGGCAAAAAACAAGAATGCAAAAACCGCAATCTCACCGCCCACGCCCGATCCCGAATTTTCAAGTCCGCCAACCGGCGATATGCCACTTGTCGCCAGCACCGACATTGCGTGGCTGACCGCGATCAGCGGTGTATCCCCCAACAACAGTAATATAATCCACAGCCCAAACGTCAGCCCGGCGTAAATCGGGAACAGCCGCGCCCCGAACCGTTGCAGCCGATGCGCCCCGTCTGGGGTCCACACGACATTTTTATTGCCTGAAGATTTGCGGCGATTATTCAGCGGCGCCAACACTTCAAACCCACCAAGGTTAAGCGGCGCCAAAATTGACACCGCCGTGACCAACACTAAGAAACCGCCAAGCCAGCCAACCAAAGCACGCCACAGATGCACTGATGCCGGCAGTCGGGCCGGATCATCAAACAGCGTCGCCCCGGTGGTTGTGAAACACGACACCATCTCGACGTAGGAATTTAGGAACGTTGTGTCACCAACCGCAATATTGAACGGCACTGCAAGCATAGCCGGCAATCCAATAAAGGCCGCAAACATTGCCAAAAGGTGATTTCGTCCCAGATTTCCGGGTTTCTGATTGTCGGTCGCAAGCCCAATGAATGCTGTCAGAACCAAAAACAGAACCGCGCTATAGCCATAGGCACGCGCAACAAAATGATCCCCGGTAAACGAGGCATGCAGCGCAGGTAGCAACATAGATGCGCCCGCAAGCCCCATCAGGACGACAAAGAACGGAAGTTTCAGAATCCGCGCCAGCATCAGAAAAAGTCGATCGAGACCTGCAACAGCCGCTCAACTTCGGGAACGTCCGCGGCCATCGAGAACAGGGTGATCACATCGCCCTCATCAATCCGGGTCGATCCGGTCGGGCGGATAATCTTATCGCCTTTCTGCATCACACCCACCATCACACCCTCGGGGAAATCAATATCGCGGATCATCTGCCCGGCAATCGGTGAAGTGGACAGAACCTGCGCCTCAATCACCTCGGCCTCAGCGTCGCCAACAGAATAGACACCGCGCACACGTCCGTGCCGGATATGGCGCAGGATTGAACTGACAGTCGTGGCCCGTGGGTTAATAAATGCGTCGATATCCAAGGTGCGCATCAGCGGCACCATTGTGGGATCATTGACCAGACAGATCGCCATATTACAGCCCGCGGCCTTGGCCCGCACAGACGCCAGAATGTTGATCTTATCGTCGTCTGTCACCGCCAAAATTGCATCGGCACGCTGAATTCCAGCTTCGGCCAACAAATCGGCGTCCAGCCCGTCACCGTTCAGAACAATTGTGCGTTCCAGCGCATCGGCGGCGCGCTCTGCTACCTCGCGGTCCATTTCGATAACTTTAGCGCGAATACGCTCGGTGCGTTTTTCCAGCGCGCTGGCCACCGAAAGCCCGACGTTACCGCCGCCAAGGATCACCACGCGTTCTTGTTTGCGCGTCGTCTTGCCGAAAATTTCCAGCGTCCGGGTCAAATCATCGCTGTGGCAAAACAGATAGACCTGATCCCCGGCAAAAAGCTGATCGTCGGCCACCGGAGCAAACAGACGATCTTCGCGGCGCACCCCAACGACGATTGCGCGTAAAGTCGAAAACAAATCCGTCAACTGGCGCAGCGGTGTGTTCACCACCGGGCAATCGTCTGACAGCGCGATGCCGACCAATTGCGCCTGCCCACCCAGAAACGCCTGAATATCAAACGCCGCCGGTGCTGCCAAACGGCGCAAGGCGGCCTCGGCCACTTCACGTTCCGGGCTGATCACCACGTCGATTGGCATGTGGTCGCGCCGGTAAAGATCGGAATATATCGCCGTCAGATAGGATTGGCTGCGCAACCGGGCGATTTTGCGCGGGACGCTGAACACCGAATGGGCGACCTGACAGGTGACCATGTTCACCTCATCGGAATGGGTTGCCGCAATGATCATGTCGGCGTCACGCGCCCCGGCGCGATCCAGAATATCCGGGTAACTGGCAAACCCTGCGATCCCCTGCACATCAAGCGTATCAGTCGCACGGCGCACCAGTTCGGCGTTGTTATCCACAACCGTCACGTCATTCTTTTCGCCCGAAAGATGGCGCGCGATTTGCCAGCCAACCTGACCGGCCCCGCAGATGATAACCTTCATCGCATCAATCCTTCACGCAATCCAAACATCGGCATGGCAGAACATCGCATTTGCGTCAATCTGCGCCTTCCTCGACAAAGGCGACCCGTCCGCCCGATTTATTCGCCGTCACCACACCAAGCGATTTCAGTTTGCGGTGTAGCGCCGAGCGTTCCATCCCAACAAATGTTGCCGTCCGGCTGATATTGCCGCCAAACCGGTTGATCTGCGTCAACAGGTATTCACGCTCAAACATTTCACGCGCCTCGCGCAGTGGCAGGGTTGCCAGACTGCCCGACAAAACAACGCGGCCGTTTTCATCGTCCTTGGGCTCACTTGTCGGCAATTCGCTGGCGGTAATCGGGCCGCTGCTATCGCCAAGGATCAACACACGTTCGATCACATTCTTTAGCTGGCGCACATTTCCCGGCCAAAGCATCGTCTGCAATAGTGCGACGGCATCCTCGCTCAGGCTGCGTTGTGCCAGACCTTGCGATTTGTTGAGGTTCTCGATGAAATAATTAGCCAGTTCGGGAATATCCTCGCGCCGCTCTTCCAGCGACGGCACATGGATCGGCACAACATTTAGACGGTGAAACAACTCTTCGCGAAAATTTCCAATAGAAATCTCGTGCTGCAAATCTTTGTTTGTGCTGGAAATAACCCGAATATCGACTTCGACATTCCCACTACCGCCAAGGCGCTGGAATTTCTGGTCCACCAGCACTCTTAGGATTTTTGACTGCGTTCCAGCAGGCATATCCGCCACTTCGTCAAAATACAGAACGCCGCCATTTGCCTGTTCCAGCAAACCCGGCTCAACGCCCTGTTCACCGTTTTCGCGCCCAAAAAGAACTTCTTCCATTCTATCCGCTTCAACCGAGGCCGAATTTACACTGACAAATGGCGCAGAAGCACGGTCCGAATTGGCATGGATAAAGCGTGCGGCGATCTCTTTTCCGGCACCGGCCGCCCCGGATAACATCACACGGCCATTGGATTTGGTCACTTTATCAAGGTTACTTTTCAACACCTTAAAGACCGAGCTTGATCCAACCATTTCATCCGCAGCAACATCATTGCGGCGCAACTCTTGGTTTTCGAGACGCAGACGGGATGCTTCCATTGCGCGTCGCACGACCACCATCAACTGATCAATATTAAACGGCTTTTCGATAAAGTCATAAGCGCCTTGTTTAATTGCCGCGACGGCAATTTCAATGTTCCCATGACCCGAAATAATAACGACCGGAATATCCGGCATATCCTTTTTAATGGACTTCAGAATATCAATCCCGTCCATGTTGCTGTCTTTCAGCCAGATATCGAGCACCATCAAGGCGGGCGCTTCGTTTGCCACCTCTTTCATGCATTGATCCGAGTTGGCCGCCAGCCGCGTCGTATAGCCCTCGTCTTTCAATATATCGGAGATCAGTTCGCGAATATCGCGCTCGTCATCCACTATAAGAATATCACCCATAACTGCACATCCTCATTTTCCCAGCTCCTGCTGTGTCGTCTTTTTGGAAGGTTCATTTTTGTCGATCAGCGCCAGCCGAATTTCGGCCCGCGCTCCTCGATGCTCAGATTTGTTGTCAAACGGTTCGGCATCAACCAGTGTCAGCGAGCCGCCATGCTCTTCGATAATTTTCTTTACAATTGGCAGCCCAAGTCCGGTGCCTTTTTCGCGGGTCGTGACGTAGGGTTCAAACAACCGCGCGCGGTCTGCCGGCAAACCAACACCATTGTCAGAAATTGTGATCAGCGCCTGAGTCGGTGCAATTTCCATACGCACCCGAATTTCCGCCTTAAAACCATCTGGAACGCCATTTTCAACCCTTGTTTCAATGGCTTCCCCGGCATTCTTGATTAAATTCGTAAGTGCCTGCCCGATCATTGTGGAATCCAGATCAGCATATTTGGGACCAGCGGGTATATCAGAAACGATCGTTACATCCGGTTGACCATTTTGCTGCAATATAACGGCCCCACGCACCAGTTCGGCCAAATCATGGCGGCGGCGTTCGGGCTCTGGCATCCGGGCAAAACGAGAAAATTCATCAACGATGCGGCGCAGATCATTGGTCTGGCGAATAATTACATCGGTATATTGCACCAATTCGTCACCATCCTCGCCCAAAAGTGGGGCAAACTTGCGCTTTACGCGCTCGGCCGACAATTGGATCGGGGTCAGCGGGTTTTTGATTTCATGGGCAATCCTGCGCGCAACATCGCCCCAAGCCGCCATTCGCTGCGCATTCACCAGATCCGTGACATCGTCAAAGGCCACAACATAGCCCAAAAGCTCGCCATCTTCGCCCCGCCGCATCGCCATACGCACCAACAGGTTTTCTTGTTTACCGCCCCGAACGACGCGAATTTCTTCCTGTGCAACCTCACCGCCACTGGCGCGTAACCGGGTGAAAAGCGGGCCGAATTCCGGCACCGCAACGGCCAGATTGGTATCCTGATCAGCACTGCGCGACACATCCAGCAACCGTTCTGCCGAACGGTTAACGAATGCAACTTTGCCAGTCTCATCCAAGCCGACAACACCCGCGGTAACCGATGAAAGCACCGAATCAAACAACCGACGTCGATCCTCAATCTGTTGATTGTTTTCCAACAGCGACTGTCGCTGCCCCTTCAACTGCCGGATCATCTGGTTGAAAATCCGCCCGAGCATTGCGATTTCATCGTCGCCCTGCTCCTCGACGACCTGAACGTCCAGATCGCCCGCGCCAACCCGCTGCACAGCGCCCGTCAGGCGGCCAACCGGGCCTGCCAGCCGTTCTGCAAACCATAGCCCCAGCCAGATCGCTGCAAGGATCAAAATTACCGCAAACCCCAGATAAAGCAGCCCGAATTCAAACAGCAGACGGCCCCGTTCGCTTTCCAACTGATTATACAGGCGCACGGTTTCCTGCGTGTCATCAAGTAAGGCAAGGATTTCGCCATCAACGTCGCGGGTGACATACAAAAACCGGTCGACAAAATCGTCCAGCTGCACCAGCGCGCGAAATTCATTCTCGTCCCAATCCTGAATAATGACCGTCTCACCGCCCAGAGCGCGCTCTATATCCGCAGCCGATGGCTGTTCAAAATCAAACAGATAAGACCGCTCGCCCCGCGCCCGGATTTCCGCACCACCATCAATGACATAGGCCTCTCGCAGGCCACGTTGTATCTGCGCCTGCCCGCCCGTCAGAAGTTGGCGAATATCCCCGTCCGAGATGAAAATACGAGCCCGGCGCGACGCATTCAGAAAATTGGCCAACGCCTGCGTATCCTCGATCAGACCTTCGCGATGTTCTGCCTCATAGGCCTGCGCCGCAGACAACGAATTGCCGACAACCTGCCGCACACGTTCGGAAAACCAGCCCTCAAGCCCGATATTCACGGTCAGCGCGGCAAAAACCGCCACCAAAACCGTCGGGATCAATGCAATCAGTGCAAACACGCCGGTCAGCCGCAAGTGCAGCCGCGATCCGGCGGACTTCGCACGCCGCGCCGCGATCATTCTTGCGACCCGCTGCAACACAAGGGCTGCAACAACCAGCACATAAACCAAATCAGCCAGCAGGATCAGCCGCAACGAAGGCGACGACGCACCTTCATCCAACGGACCCAAAACCAGAAAAGTCAAAAAAGCCAACACCGGCCCCAGAATCACCAACCCAAGGGTCGATGCATTCTGCACGCGCCGCTGACGTCTGATCCTGCTCAGACGTTCCCAAGTTGACGTTCGTACGGGTGCCCGC
>JAHRVC010000042.1 GCA_019090885.1 Marinosulfonomonas sp. | reverse complement strand
TGAACCCCCGACACGCGGATTATGATTCCGCTGCTCTAACCACCTGAGCTACTCCGCCAGAAGAGAGGCGGTAGCTATGCGAGCGGGGCGCAGGGGTCAAGGGAGAATTTCGTTGTGCCTTGTGGTTCCTGACCCCGCCCTGATTATTCCCGCGACCGTAAGATTTGCGCGGGACGTGAGTTTAGCGCGCGCATCGAAAATCCAAGCCCGGTAATCATCGTCAGCACGACACCGCCTGCGACGATGACAATTGCGGAAACCGGCTCGAACGAGAAATCAGTCTCCATCACGAATGTCGAAACTGCCCAGCCTGCAGTGCCGCCTGCACCAATTGCCACAAGGCCGGCCGCCACGCCTAGAAATGCAGAGCGCCATAAGAAATTCACCAGCACCGACAGGCGGGATGCGCCGAGCGTTTTCAGCACGGCCGCTTCATATGTTCGCGCCCGTTCGCCCGCAGCGGCGGCCCCGATCAAAACAACAATACCCGTAACCAAGGTCGCCATCGCGCCGTATGTTATGGCTGCCGCGACGCCGCGCAGAACCTCGGACACGCGTTCAATTGCGTCCCGCACCCGGATCGCGGTGATATTGGGGTAAGCGCCAGCCAGATCGCGCAGAATTGCCGCCTCGGACTGTTCGTCAGCATAGATCGTCGCAATATGGGTGTGGGGCGCACCGGCAATGGCCGCAGGATTGATCGACAATACAAAACCCATACCGGCGCTGGAAAAATCAACCTCGCGAAAGCTGGTAATTTCGGCCGTGATATCACGACCAAGCACGTTCAGCGTGATGCTGTCACCAAGCACCAAACCTATTTCCGCCGCCTCGTTGGCTGCAAAACTAATTTGCGGCGGGCCATCGTAACCGGCAGGCCACCATTCGCCCTGGATAACTGTTGCGCCTTCGGGCCGGGCATCGGAATAGGTTATGCCGCGATCTCCGGAGACCACCCAGTGATCGCCTGCAACCTCTTGCGCCGGGCGTCCGTTGATTTGGCTGACCACGCCGCGCAACATCGGCGCGGTTTGAATTTTGCTGACCCCCGGATCACTTTCCAGCCGCTCCAGAAAGCCGTCCAGCTGGCTGGTTTGAATGTCGAGAACGAAATAGGATGGCGCGACCTTGGGCAAATCGCGCGCGATGGCACCGCGCAGGTTGGAATCAATCTGCCCGACTGCCGCCAGAACCGACAGGCCAAGTCCAAGTGACAGCACGACAGACAGCGCATCAGCCCCCGGCCCGCCTATGGATGCCAATGCAAGACGCAAGGATGTGCGCCCACGCAACATCCGTGCACGCGACGCCCGGCGTGCCAGCCAGCGCGTGGCCACTGCGGATACAACTAACGCTGCAAAAGCCGCTGATATCCCGAAGGCGGCCCAAACGGTTATTCGAACCTCGCCAGAAAAAAGTGTTGCCGCCCAGACCAAGGCAACCAGCAACAGCGCAGTCAGCACAACGTATCTGAACCGCGGAGCACCTTGCAGCCCAAGGTTGGCGTCGCGAAACAGGGTGGCTGCGCGTATATTCTCGGTCCGCGCAAGCGGCCAGAGCGTGAACATTGCTGCCGTCAGCCCCCCGTATAGCGCCGCCTCGATCAGTGGCATCGGGTAGATTGCGATAGCAGAGGGTACCGGCAGGCTTGCCTCGATGATCGGCGCCAGCGCCAGTGGAACTGACGCGCCCAGCACCAAACCAATGACGATGCCAAGAATACTCAGCGCACCAATTTGCAGCATATACACTTGGAAAATTGTGCGCCCGTCCGCCCCAAGCGATTTCAGCGTCGCAATCACTGGAACCTTTTCGTCGAGGTATGAACGAACTGCAGCCGACACGCCGACACCACCCACAGCAAGGCCAGCCAGCCCGACAAGGATCAGGAACATGCTTAGCCGCTCAATAAACCGGGTTGCGCCCGGCGCACCATTTCGCCGGTCATTCCAGCGAAACCCGCCTTCACTGACCGCTGTCCGCGCCTCAACTTCCAGCGCATCCAGATCGACGCCTTCGAGCAGACGTAGACGATAGTCTGCTTCAAACAAACTGCCCGGTTGCAAAAGGCCCGAGGTTTCCAGATCGACCTTGCGCACAATTGTGCGCGGGCCAAAGCTGAAACCACCGGCGTTGTCGGGTTCGCGAACCAAAATAGCGGTCATCGCAAAGGTTTGCTCACCAAGGCGAAAAGTGTTTCCAACTTCCAACCCCAACCGATCCGCAAGCACGCGATCCATTACGGCGCCGGGTATCCCATCGCGCCCGTCCAGCGCCTGCGACAAAGGCATATCCGGCGCGAGGCTAACCGCCCCGTAAAGCGGGTATACTTCGTCGATTGCTTTCACCTGTGTAAGACCGCGTTCGGCGCCCGACGCGTAATCGACAACCGCCATCGACCGAAAATCAACAATCTCGGACACCGCGGTCGCGGTTTGCGCCATCCATTCGCGTTCCTCGGCACTGGCAAACCGGTAGGTCAGCTCAATCTCAGCGTCACCACCAAGCAGCGTCGCGCCCTCTTGCGCTAACCCCTGCTCGATGCTTTCGCGCACAGAACCCACAGCTGCGATTGCCGCAACACCAAGCGCCAGACATGCAAGAAAAACGCGAAACCCTGACAGACCGCCGCGCAGCTCGCGCCGTGCAATTCGGGCGGCTACGCGCAGGCTCATTCAGCCGCGTCCGCGATCAGACCGTCGTTCAGATGAATCACACGATCGCAGCGCGCGGCCAATTCCGGGGCGTGCGTGACCAGCACCAATGTTGCGCCATGGCGATCACGCAAATCAAACAGAATATCCATGATCGTCTGCCCAGTTGCCCCGTCCAGATTGCCGGTCGGTTCATCCGCCAGCAAAATCGTCGGGCGCGGTGCGGCCGCGCGCGCCAATGCCACCCGTTGCTGTTCGCCGCCCGACAATTGCGACGGGTAATGATCTGCCCGATCCCCCAATCCGACCGCCGCCAGTTCCGCAGCGCCGCGCTCAAACGCATCCGTTACACCCGCCAGTTCCAACGGTGTCGCCACGTTTTCCAGCGCCGTCATTGTCGGGATAAGGTGGAATGATTGAAACACCACCCCCATATGATCCCTGCGAAACCGGGCCAGCGCGTCTTCGTCCATTGAGGTCAGATCATGGCCCAGAACCGAAACCTCACCGCCGGTGGCCTTTTCCAGCCCGCCGAGCAACATCAGGAGCGATGATTTGCCCGATCCGGACGGACCAATCAGCCCAACAGTTTCGCCGTTTGCAATGTCCAGATTGATCCCGCGAAGGATATCGACCACACCAGCGTTAGAAGACAAACTAAGACGGGCATCTTTCAGGGAAATAATCATGTCGGACATTATGAACTTTCTCAAAATGCAATTTCATACTCGATATGGGGTAATTACCCTGAGCCGCAACCTGTCATTGGCATTTGTTGTTATCTTTGCAACTTTCAGCTTGGGCCACCGCGCGAGCGCTGAACCAATCACAATCGCTGCACTGGGCGACAGTCTGGTGCATGGCTACGGGTTGGTGCCGGAGAATGGTTTTGTTCCACAATTGCAGTCCTGGCTGGACGCGCAGGGCGTTGCGGCCATTGTCACCAACGCCGGGGTGTCTGGCGATACAACAGCGGGCGGGCTTTCGCGTGTCCACTGGACGCTGACGCCCGAGGTTGATGCTTTGATCGTCTCACTTGGCGGCAATGATGCCCTGCGGGGGCTGGACCCTGCCGTATCGCGGGAAAACTTGCGTGGAATTTTGCAGGTAGCCGCGCAAAAAGATATTCCGGTTCTTTTGGTCGGCATTGCTGCGCCGGCAAATTATGGTGATGGATACAAATCAGACTTCGACGCGATTTACCCGACGCTGGCAAGCGAATTTGACACGCTTCTTTATCCTAGTTTTCTGGGGGTTTTGCTATCGCGTCCTGACCGCGCCGCAACTTTGCGAAACCTGATGCAAAACGACGCAATTCATCCAAATGCCAAAGGCGTTGCCCTGATCGTGGATGATATTGCACCAAGCGTCACCCAGCTTTATGACCGGGCCACAGCCGCACAGTAACCCGTCACTGTTTCGGCTTATCGTCGTAATCTTTGGTTAATATCCGCTGACTGTCGCCATCCGGATCATCAAACTGCCGGGTTTTCAGCGCCCAGAAAAACCCGACCAGCGCCAGACCACCCAATATCAGCGATATCGGGATCAGATAGACCAATACGTTCATTTTCGCCCCAATCGCAGCGCGTTCAATGAGACCGAGATTGACGACGCCGACATCGCCAGCGCCGCAAACAGCGGTGTCGCAAACCCGGCAAGCGCCAGCGGAATGGCGACCACATTATACATCGCAGCAATAGCAAAGTTTTCCTTGATCCGCCGGGTTGCAGATTTGGCCACGCTCAGCGCCTGCGCCACCGGTTCAAGCGAGTTTCCAAGCAAGACAATATCCGACACCACCCGGGCGGCCTCCAGCGCCGAAGCCGGAGAGATCGACGCATGCGCCGACGCCAGCGCAGCCGTGTCATTCAGACCGTCACCGACCATCAGAACCTTGCGCCCTGCGCTGGACAGGATGGCGATACGGGCAGCCTTATCCTCGGGCAACATCTGCGCTTCCCATGCGGATATGCCCACGCGGTCAGCCACGTCTGCCACAGCACCGCTCACATCGCCTGACAGTAACACAACATCCAGGCCCCGCGCACTCAGCGCTGTAACCGTGTCGCGCGCACCGGGGCGCAAGGCATCACAGAAGGTGAATGCAACGGGTGCGTTGTCGCCGATTTTCAGATAAGTCGCAGTAACCTCTGATGGCACAGCTCCGACCCAACCGGGTCGGCCCAGACGCACGGTTGCTCCGTCCAGTAGCCCCTCAACGCCCTGCCCCGGCACTTCCGTGATTTCCGTAACCGACGCCGGTTGGATGCCCGCCGCACCTGCCGCACGCGCAAGCGAAACCGCCAAAGGATGGCCGGACCCGTCTGCCAAAGCGCGGGCTACAGCCACATCGCTGTCAAAATGATCGCCCATATTCTCAAGCTCTGGCGTGCCCATTGTCAGCGTGCCGGTCTTGTCAAAAACCACCGTGTCAACTTCGGCCAAGCGTTCCATCGCGGTCGCGTTTTTGACCAGCAATCCAGCCCGAAACAACCGACCCGAAGCCGCCGTGGCGACAGCCGGAACAGCCAGCCCCAACGCACAGGGACACGTGATAATCAGCACCGCGACGGCGATATTCATCGACAGGCGTGCATCGCCGCTGGCCCAGAACCAGCCCACAAACGCAACAAATGCCAATGTGTGAACCAGCGGTGCGTAGATCCGCGCGGCCTTGTCGGCCAGCGAGGTATAGCGATTGCGCCCGCTTTCCGCGATCGCGACTAGGTTGGCCATGCGCCGCAGCGACGTGTCCTGCCCCGCAGCCGTTACACGGACGACCAATGGCCCGGTCAGGTTGACCTCGCCGGCGCTTACGGCTGTGTCAGGGCCACCGGCAACCGGCTGGCTTTCACCGGTAAGCAAGGAGCGGTCCAATTCGCTGTTGCCACTGACAATGATCCCATCGACGGGCAGGCGGGCACCGGGAAGCACGCGAATTCGGTCGCCAACTGAAAGGTCGGCGACGGCAACAGCCACACCGTATTCATCAAGTGTTCGCGGCACTTCTAACGCAGTTAGTTCCTCGGCTGCTGAACGTGCGACAGAGCGGGTCCGGTGGTCAAGGTAACGTCCGGCCAACAAGAAAAACGTCAACGACAGTGCAGCGTCGAAATAGGCGTGCTCACCGCCCAAGGAGGTTTCATAAACCGACATGCCCGCAGCCAAGATGATCGCCAGCGAAATCGGCACGTCCATATTCAGGCGACGCACCCGCAGCGCTGACCACGCGTTCACAAAAAATGGCTGGGCTGAAAACGCGATCGTCGGCAACGCAATCGCGCCCGAGATCCAGTGAAACATGTCGCGCGTTGCTTCGGTCGCCCCTGACCAGACCGCGACCGACAACAGCATGACGTTCATCATCGCAAAGCCCGCGACGGCCAACCGCATCAACAGCGCCCTGCCCCGTTTATCCGTCTCAGTTGCAGACAGCGCCCCGCTGTCAAGTTCCCGTGCCTCATACCCGGCACGCGCCAATGCATCTACCAACTGGGGTGGCTCTACGCCCGCGGCCACTTCGACCGTGGCGCGTTTAAGCGTCAGGTTAACCCGCGCCGAATTGACGCCGGGTTCTGCCAGCAGCGCCCGCTCAACTGCAGAAATACAGCCGCCGCAATGGATGCCGGGCAGAGCCAGATAAAGTGCATCTTTTTTGAGAGTATCGGTGGCTGACACCGACTGCGCCATCGGCGCCACCGCACAGGCGGGGCATGCCGATATCTGCGGCGTATCTGTCAAGTTGTGCGGCCAACATAAATCGCCAGGAGTTGGCGAAACATGGTCCCGTCTGGCCCAGTGGCCAACAGCCGCAGGTTCCAGTTACCGGGGGCCAAATCGACGGGTGCCACATGCGCTTCACCATCAAATTCGAAGGCCGGAATCTGATCTTCGCCCACATGGGTCGCACGACCCAGCGTCGCTTTCAGACTGTCCGGCTGAACCGGCAGCCCGGCGCCATCAACGATGGAAAGGCGCAAAATTCCATCCTTAACCTCTGCACGGGCAGTCCATGCCAACGCAATTTGCGCCGCGCGGTCACGGTCAAAGCTTTGCGAGGCGACATATGAATTCTTGGTAACCAGTCCGGGAAATGTCGAAATCGCCTGCACAGCCAACATTATGTTCACCCCGATAACGACACCAAACGCTGCCGCAAATATAAAGAACACTTTGCGTCCTGTTAACACTTTAGCTGTCATCGTCCGCTCCCGTGGAAAACCGAATTGGTGAATGTCCGTTCATCGTTCACTGTATCACGCACCCAAAACCGCACGTCGGTTATCTTAGCTTTCGCGGCGGCACTTTCAGGCGGAGCAATCACATAAACCCGTTGAAGCAAGGTGTCATCGGCAGGCACAAGAACCGACTTTCCGTCTTCAGAGCCTTCCAGTTTGATCGCCAACTGCGTGTCGGATCCAACCGACATTTCAAAAACCCGGTCATCACCATGCTTGTTAAGCAACCGAACATCATAGGCGTTCCGGATAGCTCCATCCGACATTGTCACAAAAACCGGGTTGCGCACAGGGGCCACAGACATATCAATTTCCGGCCTGATAAACAGGGCAAAAACCAACCCGAATCCGACAAGCGACCAAAGCGCTGTATACAAGATGGTTCGAGGGCGCAGGATGTGCTTCCAGACTTTCTTGGGTTCATTGCCAGATATTTCTGCCGTTTCATCCGTCAGGGCCATGTAGTCGATCAAACCGCGCGGCTTGCCAATTTTATCCATCACATCATCGCATGCATCGATACAAAGCGCGCAGGTGATGCATTCCAGTTGCTGGCCTTCGCGGATATCAATACCCATAGGGCAGACATTCACGCACGCATTGCAATCAATGCAGTCGCCCAGTTTGTCGGCACCAGCGGCTTTGCGGTGCTTGCCCCGCGGCTCTCCACGCCAACTGCGATAGGCCACCGTCAGGGTATCCTGATCCATCATCGCGGCCTGTATTCGCGGCCATGGACACATGTAGATGCATATCTGTTCGCGGGCAAAACCACCAAACAACACCGTTGTCAGTGTCAAAAACGCGATCGTTGTGTACGCGACCGGATGGGCGTTGAACGTCAGTAAATCAGCCAGCAACGCGGGGGCATCGGTAAAGTAAAACACCCAGGCACCACCAGTGGCCAGACCGATCAGAACCCAAACAAGCCACTTGGTTATTCGCAATCGCCATTTGCGAAAATTCCACTTGGCTTTCCACAATCTCACCCGTGCATTCCGGTCGCCCTCGATCCAGCGTTCAACCAGTATGAACAGATCGGTCCAAACCGTCTGCGGGCAAGCATAACCACACCACACACGGCCCAGCGCCGATGTAAAAAGAAAAAGGCCGAGCCCCGCCATAATCAACAATCCAGCAATGAAATAAAATTCATGCGGCCAGATTTCGATCCAGAAAAAGAAAAAGCGGCGCCCGGCTAAGTCGACCAGGACTGCCTGGTCTGGGAGATTCTCACCCCTGTCCCAACGGATCCAGGGGGTTAAATAATATACGCCCAATGTGGCGAACATGATCCACCACTTGAGATTTCGAAATATGCCGGACACACGGCGCGGAAACACAGGTTCGCGCGCAGCATAAAGAGGTTCCTGATTGTCAGAAGAAGGCATACTGGATTTGTCCGGTCACTGTTCGCGTCGGCTTCTTATGGGGTGGTTCGGCGGCACCGGCTTTGACTTAAGTCAACCTGTTGTCGCCATATCGGCCCTCAAAACCTCTGCGTCACGTAAAGTCTATTATTGCAGATCGGTGAATATATCTAAAGGGTATCAGCACCGACCCTAAAGTAACGCGCGAACAGGACTTAGGGTCGGTGCTTTATCCGGACGTATCGCTACGCCCGAACCTCGGTCAACCTACTCGCCACCTCCTAGCTGGTGCACGTAGGCTGCAACTGCATTCACTTGTGCATCGGACAATCGTGGGCCCCATGCTGGCATAACGCCGAACCTGCCATTGGTGACTGTGGCTGTGATGGTTTCGGCGTCACCACCATAAAGCCAGATAGCATCCGTCAGGTTTGGCGCACCTTGATCCCGGTCACCGCTGCCGTCTTCCATGTGGCAGGACGCACAGTTTTCCTCAAACACCACGGCCCCGGCAGCTGCCAGACCTGCATCATGGTCTTGCCCTGTCAGAGACAGCACATGGTTGACGACCTGAGTGATCTCGGCCTCTTCCATGAATTCGCCAAATGCGGACATTTCCGAGAAATGTGCATCGTCAGTGTCATTGCGAACCCCGTGGCGGATCGTATAGGCAATCGCCTCGATATCGCCGCCCCAAAGCCAATCATCGTCAAGCAAGTTTGGATACCCCTTGGCACCCGCAGCACCCGAGCCATGACATTGGGAACAATTGGTCCGAAAAACCGCACCGCCCGCGTTCACAGCGTAGCTTTGCAACTCGGTGTCAGCAGAAACCGTCGTCAGGTCAGCCGCCGCCAGTTTTGACTCAATCGCAGCATTTGCATCGGTTACTGCCTGGATATCGGCAGCCACCTCGGCGCGGGTTGAAAAACCCAGCACGCCTCTTGTGGCGCCGTTGATCAACGGCCATGCGGGGTATGCAATCATGTAGACGATACCCCAGGCAATGGTCGCGTAGAACGTCCACACCCACCAGCGCGGCAACGGGTTGTTAAGTTCTTCGATACCGTCCCAGCTGTGACCAGTGGTTTCAACTTCTTTTTTCTCGGGTTTTTTGGTCATTTTTTCGGCTCCTCGGCTACCGGGTCTGCGGCCGGTTTATTGTCATGCCGGAACGGAATATCACCTGCGTCTGCGTGAATGGATCTGCTGCCCGGACGCCAGGCCCATACGATGACACCAAGGAAAAACAGAACCATCAATAACAGCACCCAGCTGTCGGCGATTTCGCGCAAGATTGTATATCTGTCCATAATCGCCTCCTATCGGCTTGGATCTGGAATGAAGGTCGAGAAATCAACCAATGTGCCAAGCATTTGCATGTAGGCAATCAACGCATCCATTTCGGAAATGCCCGGTGCCCCGTCAAAGTTTCGCACCTGCGCGCCGGGGTAGCGTTCCAGCAATCCGTCATAATCGCTGTCCGGATCGGCCTGAGCCGTAAAATCAGCCAGTGCCACATCGATCATTTCATCGCTGTAAGGCACACCGACCAGACGATGCGTTTGCACCAGCTCGCCAACATACTTGCCATCAATCAAAGTGTCCGAAAGGAACCCGTATTTAGGCATCACCGATTCCGGCACCACCGACTGTGGGTCTGTCATGTGATCCAGATGCCATTCGTCCGAATAACGCCCACCAACCCGCGCCAGATCCGGCCCTGTTCGTTTGGATCCCCACTGAAACGGATGGTCATACATCGATTCTGCCGCCAGCGAATAGTGCCCGTAGCGCTCGACTTCATCACGCATCGGACGGATCATCTGGCTGTGGCAGACGTAGCACCCTTCGCGGATATAAATATCGCGGCCAGTCAGTTCCAGCGGTGAATAAGGGCGCACGCCTTCGACCTTCTCGATTGTATTTTCGAGATAATATAGCGGCGCAATTTCAACGATACCGCCAACTGTTACCACCAGTAAGCTGCAGACCAGCAGCAAGGTGCCGTTACGCTCAAGTACCTTGTGTTTGTCCAGAATACCCATGTCTCCGGCCCTCCTTATTCAGCCGGAGCCATGGCAGGGGTATCGGCTTTTGCCGGCACCCTGCGCACAGTCATCCAGAGGTTATAGCACATGATGATCGCACCAGCGAGGAACATGACCCCGCCCAAACCGCGAACCACATACATCGGGAACTTGGCGGCAACGGTATCGGCAAAGGAATTCACCAAGAAGCCGTTTGCGTCCACTTCACGCCACATCAGGCCTTCCATGATACCGGTTACCCACATCGAGGATGCATAAAGAATGATCCCGATCGTCGCGAGCCAGAAGTGCCAGTTAACCAGCGACAAGCTATACAGCCGCTCGCGGTTCCACAGGGCTGGCGTCAGGTAGTAGAGCGCGCCAAAAGTGATCATGCCATTCCAGCCAAGCGCACCGGAATGCACGTGCCCAATGGTCCAGTCGGTGTAATGGGACAGCGCGTTGACCGCCCGGATCGACATCACGGGACCCTCAAAGGTCGACATGCCGTAGAACCCAATTGCCAATACCATTATCCGCAGGATCGGGTCCGTCCGTAGTTTGTCCCAGGCACCGCTGAGCGTCATCAGACCATTGATCATGCCTCCCCACGACGGCATCCATAGAATAATTGAAAACACCATCCCAAGCGTCGAGGCCCAATCAGGCAACGCTGTATAGTGCAAGTGGTGCGGGCCGGCCCAGATATATAAAAATGTCAGCGCCCAAAAGTGGATGATGGAAAGCTTATAACTGTAGACAGGTCGGTTGGCCTGCTTGGGAACGAAATAGTACATCATGCCCAAAAAGCCAGACGTCAGGAAAAACCCAACTGCGTTATGGCCATACCACCATTGGGTCATCGCATCCTGCACGCCAGAAAACAGCTGCACCGATTTTGATCCGAAAATTGATACCGGGATGGAAATATTGTTGGTGATATGCAGCATCGCAACAGTCACGATGAAGGACAGGGTAAACCAGTTGGCCACGTAGATGTGGCGTTCTTTCCGGGTAAGGATCGTGCCCATAAACACAACCAGATAGGAGACCCAGACGATCGCCAGCCAGATATCCACATACCATTCAGGCTCGGCGTATTCTTTCGATTGTGTGGCGCCAAGAAGATAGCCCGTGGCCGCCAGCACGATAAATAATTGGTAGCCCCAGAAGACAAACCACGCATAATTTCCGCCCCACAGGCGCACCGCACTGGTGCGCTGCACAACATAAAATGACGTCGCGATCAGAGCGTTGCCACCAAATGCAAATATGACGGCGGATGTATGTAGGGGCCGCAGACGTCCGAAGTTAGCAAAGCCTTCAGCCCATTCGAAATTCAGCGACGGAAATGCCAGCTGAAATGCAATATATGTGCCGACAAGGAACCCAACCACTCCCCAGAACGCGGTTGCAATAACCCCGGCCCTAACGACGCCATCCATATATTCCAATGATGTCGGTGGGCTTGGCTCATCAGTTCTGCGAACCGTCCAAAGGAACAGCCCTCCAGCCACGAGCATGATGATGATTGCATGAACTTGATAAGGTAAGTCGCGCCCGAAATTAGCAGCAATAGCCGCCAAAAGCGCGATAAGCCCCAAAATAATCAATTTCAGATAGTTCCACATTCTTTGTCCCCTGTCCTGCACAGATCAATGCTGTGCCTTAGCCGAAGCGGATTCGACTCTACCGTGTCTGTGCATTGCTCTTAGATACCTGACCTTGATCCATGTCAAAACCTTCGCTGTTGTGGCTTGATCGAGGTCAAAGCAGGAAAATAAATTTTCAGGATGCTAAGTGTGAACAGTATGGAATGAATTTGGGAGATAGGCACATGGCATACAAATCGGTCACAACGATTATTACGGACCCGGTTGCCGAACGGGCAGCGCTGGATGCTGCGATTGATTTGACTGCACGCGAGGGCGGGCATCTGGAAGTGCTGTGCTTGGGCGTGGATCGGACCCAGCCAGGCATTTACTATTCGGGCACCGGTGCGATCGCGATGCAAACATCGCTAGCCGAGGCCGACGAAGCCGCAACCCGTGTCGAAAAAGAAGTGATTTCCATATTGGATGCCGCCGGCGGCATGGCGGAAACGCATCCGATCGCAGCACAGACTGGAAGTTTGGCCCAGATTTTGGGCAATTATACCCGATTGTCTGATATTGCGGTTCTACCAAAGCCATATGGTGAAGGCCGTGAGCACGAACACGAAGCGATTGTTGAAGCCGCTTTATTTGATGCGCGGATTCCTGTTTTGATCATTCCACCCAACACAAAGCTGCCGGAGAGTCTTGATACAATCGTCGTGGCCTGGAACGAAAGCCGCGAAGCTCTGACAGCTCTTCGCCATGCACTGCCAATTTTGCAGAAAGCAAAAGCCGTAAACATCACAATAATTGACCCACCCGTGCATGCGCCAGACAGATCCGACCCCGGTGGTGCTTTGTCGCAGATGCTGTCGCGCCACGGTGTTCCTGCGGAAGTCTCGGTTCTGGCCAAGACATTGCCGCGTGTTTCTGAAGTGATTGAGCGCCATATGGCAGATCTTGATGCCGACTTACTTGTGATGGGCGCATACGGCCATTCACGCCTGCGCGAATCAATTCTTGGCGGTGCAACACGCAATACGTTGCAGATGGCGAAAATGCCCGTTCTGATGGCCCATTAAAATTTGTTAAGCAGGCATGCCGCCGTCAGCGTCGTCGCCGGTTTCGGCCAACAATGTCCGGAAATCCGGAATGTGGACCTGACGGTTGCTCAGCAGCTCGATCACGCCGTCCCGTTTCAGTGCCGATATCTGTCGACTAACGGTTTCAAGCGTCAGTCCAAGATAATCAGCCATTGCTTCGCGGGTCAGGGGCAGTTCGAAACGGAACCCATCTTCTGGTCGTGTTAAATGCAATTTAGATTCTCGCCGCGCGATTATCGCAATCAGACTGGCAATTTTTTCTCGGGCGGTTTTTCGGCCCAGAACCAACATCCATTCTCTGGCTGAATCTAATTCATCCAGCGTCATTTCCAACAGGCGTTGGGATACGTTTGGTGTTGCAGAAATCAACTTTTCAAAGGGTTTTCGACGAAAACAACACAGCGTCAGATCCGACACTGCAGTTACATCAAATGAGGTGATTTCCCGCCCCGGACGCCCCAAAAAATCCGACGGCAGCAATAGTCCAACCATTTGCGTGCGACCATCTTCCATGGTCTGGGTCAGCGCTGCGATCCCTGTGACCACCGAGGCCACAAAATCCAGTTGATCGCCAGACCAGACGACAGGCTGGCCAGCCTCATAGTTGCGGTAATACTTTATTTTATCCAGTTCCAACAATTCGTCGGGCTCACATCGGGCGCAAACAGCCCGGTGGCGGATCGGACATGTTCCACAATCTCGCGAATTGATGGTCGGTATATCCAAGTCGCTGGCCCCTTGTTGATCTGGATCAAAGTAATCGCCGTGCGTAATACAGCAGTTTATGCGAATGTCGACACTCTCGCAACTCAGAGAATTAGGGCTCTTTGATGCCCGGGTTCCCCGCTATACCAGCTACCCTACGGCGCCGCAGTTTTCTGACCGCGTCGATGGCAAACTGGCCAACGAATGGATTCGTGCAATTCCTGCCGACTCAACGGTATCGCTGTATGCGCATGTGCCATTTTGCAAACGCCTGTGCTGGTTCTGCGCGTGCCGAACCCAAGGCACAACGACGCTGTCACCGGTTAAAGCCTATATCGAAACGCTTGAAAAAGAACTGAGCACTATAGCCTCACATCTAGCCGACGGAATAAGCATCGAGCACCTGCATTGGGGCGGTGGCACACCGACAATCCTGCCCGCGGAAACGATTGCCCGGCTGGCCAACACAATTTTCAGCCATATTCCACTGGCCCAAGGCGCGCAATTCTCGGTTGAAATTGATCCAAACGAGATTGACGACGCACGGCTGGACGCACTTGCAGCGGCAGGCATGAACCGGGCCTCGATCGGCGTGCAGGATTTTGACCCACTCATTCAAAAGACTATTGGCCGTATTCAAAGTTACGAGGTCACTCATAAAGCCGTGGTTGGGTTGCGAGAACGCGGGATCGACAGCCTAAACATGGATATCCTTTATGGCCTGCCGCACCAAACCAATGCCGGAATTTCTGAAAGCGTGCAAAAAGTGCTGTCGCTCGCCCCAGATCGCGTCGCACTTTACGGCTATGCCCATGTTCCCTGGATGGCAAAACGTCAGACCTTGATCCCGACGGACGTGCTGCCAACACCAGAAGAGCGCCTGGAACTTTTTGACACTGCCCGCGAGCTGTTTTTGGCGGATGGTTACGAAGAAATCGGCATCGACCACTTTGCCCGGCCCGACGATGGATTGGCCATTGCACAGAAATGCGGACAACTGCACCGGAACTTTCAAGGCTATACCGAGGATGTATCCGAGACATTAATCGGCATCGGCGCCTCGGCCATTTCGCGTTATCCGGGTGGATACGCGCAAAACAACCCGTCAACTTCAGCCTATCAGGCGTCGGCAAGAGCGGGGCAATTGGCAACCTCGCGCGGGCATGAATACACGCGCGACGACTTGCTACGCGCCCGTCTGATTGAGGCACTTATGTGTGATTTCAACGTCTCCATTGGCGATATCGCCGCCCAGACACAAACGACACCGGACATTGTGCGGGAACTTTTGCACGATCTTCCGCAGCATTTCCCGGGGATGATCCTGCTCGATCAGGAAATGTTGGAAATATTACCCCACGCGCGGCCGCTGACACGAATGATCGCGCGCCATCTGGACGCCTATGACATGTCCCAGTCGGGCCACTCGCCCGCAGTGTGAATTTTCGGCTGGCGCTTTACAGGTATTCAGGCGAGTTTGCGCGCGATCTGACTGGGGGCTTGCATGAAACTGCTTGACGAACTTTCCGAAATTCTGGGGCAACAGCATGTTCTGACCGGCAGCGACGCTGCCCAATACGGCATCGACTGGATGAAAAAATATCCCTGCGATCCCTTGGCCGTTCTGCGACCGGCCGATACGGCGCAAGTCAGTGCGATAATGAAACTGGCCAGCGCCAGCAAAACGCCCGTCGTTCCAATTTCGGGCAATACCGGGCTGGTGGGGGGCACCCATGCCCCCGGCGCTTTGATGATCTCGCTTGAGCGGTTGAACCAGATCCGTGAAATACGCCCGCAATCACGGATTGCCATTGTCCAAAGTGGCGTCATTCTGGCCAATTTGCATGACGCCTGCGAGGAACACGGGCTAACGTTTCCGCTGTTTTTCGGTGCGCGCGGGTCGGCAATGATTGGCGGCAATCTGTCCACCAACGCCGGTGGCTCGAACGTATTGCGCTACGGAAACACCCGCGCTCTGGCGCTGGGATTAGAGGTCGTGTTGCCTGACGGCACTATCGTCAACCTAATGAGCGAGCTGCACAAGGACAACACCGGTTACGACCTTAAAAACCTGTTCATCGGGGCCGAAGGAACGCTTGGAATAATTACCGCCGCTGTGTTGAAGCTAGTTCCAAAACCGCGCGCTTATGCGACCGCAATGGTAGCTGTTGCGTCGCTGCCTGCAGCGTTGACGTTGCTCAACCGCCTACAGGATGAAACCGGCGGCATGGTCGAGGGTTTTGAGTTCATGCCGCGCACTTATATGGACCGTCTAAAACAGGCGTTACCCAATCTTGTGCCACCTTTGGGCTATGACATGGACATGACGATACTGGTGGAATTGGGCGCAACTGCACCGCGCGATGTCACGCCGATGGATGACGGATCAATTCCAGTGGTCAGTTTTTTGGAAGAAACACTTGGCATGTTGATAGAAGATGGCCTTGTGCAGGACGCTGTTGTCGCACGTTCAGACGCGCAGCGGATGACGATGTGGGATATCCGCGAGTCCGCTGCGGAAATCATTCATTCGCGCAAACCCAATGTGGACACTGACGTCGCCGTTCCACTAGAAAAAGTGGACGCATTTTTGGAAACCGCCCTGCACCAGTTAAAGGAAATCGACGCCGATGCCGAAACGATCACCGTCAGCCATCTGGGCGACGGCAACCTGCATTTCACAATCTGGCCGACGCGCGACGATGCCCAACTACTTGGGAGTTTGCGCGATATGGTTGACGAGATTGCTACCGATCTGGGCGGTTCATTTTCCGCCGAACACGGCATCGGGCTAAGCAAACTGGGTTCGATGGCACGTCTGAAAGATCCTGCAGCGCTTGCAACAATGCATAAGATTAAATCCGCGCTGGACCCGGCGGGAATTATGAACCCCGGAAAAGTCTTGCCCTGAATTTCAGTGCCAGTCGAAAAACCCGTCACCGGCTTTACTTAGCAATTCTTCGCCCATTTTGCGACCAAGCGCGGCACCATCTTCAACCGGGCAGGTCTGATCGTCGCTCAAAACCTGCGACCCATCCGTGCGCAGAATTTCCCCGCGAAGGCGCAATTTCCCGCCGTCAATTTCCGCCAGCCCGGCGATTGGTGTCTGACAGGACCCATCCAGAGCGGCAAGAAACGCGCGTTCTGCCGCCAGACGATGACCAGTTTTCACATCATGCAGAACCTCAAGCAATTCCGACATCAGGCAATCTTCGGCACGCCGTTCAATTCCGATGGCCCCTTGCGCGACGGCGGGTAACATATCGTTCGAGTCAATCGGGGTCGCCGGAACCTGCGTCATCGACAGCCGGTTCAAACCAGCCATCGCCAGAAAGGTTGCACTTGCAACGCCTTGTTCCAGCTTCTTTAGCCGGGTCTGCACATTGCCGCGAAATTCCACGACATTCAGATCGGGGCGCTTGTGCAATAACTGCGCTTTTCTGCGCAGACTGGACGTGCCAACTGTGCTGCCTTGCTCCAGTTCCGCAAGGCTGGAACAGCTTGGCGAAACGAAAGCATCACGCACATCTTCGCGCGGCAGGTAACAATCAAGCACAAGCCCTTCAGGTTGCAGCACCGGCATATCTTTCATCGAATGAACCGCCAGATCGATCGTGCCTGCCAGCAACTCGTCCTCGATATCACGCGTAAACAGGCCCTTGCCGCCGGAATCACGCAGCGACTTGTCCTGTATTCGATCACCAGCCGTTGAAATAATAACAATTTCAATAGCTTCCTCAACCAGCCCAAAGGCCGATATTAACCGTTTCCGGGTCTCATAGGCTTGCGCCAGCGCCAGTGGCGACCCACGGGTGCCTATCTTCAGCGGATTGGTTGGTAGTTTCGATGCAGGATCCATACAGCATATCTACGTCTGCTGCGGCGCACTGACAACCGGTCAACGGGTTGACAAACTGTTGCCAGCACATGACCACCCAGTGGGACCGGCGAAAGGATCATTGATGCCAACGCAAAAGAAACTATTGCGCGCTTTATCGGGCGAGACATTGCCAACACCCCCTATCTGGATGATGCGCCAAGCCGGGCGCTATTTGCCGGAATATCTGGCAACGCGTGCGCAGGCCGGGGATTTTCTGTCGCTGTGTTACAACCCCGACTTGGCGGCCGAGGTTACCTTGCAGCCAATCCGCCGTTTTGGTTTTGACGCCGCGATCCTGTTTGCCGACATATTGCTAATCCCGCAGGCGCTGGGAATGGACCTTTGGTTTGAAACCGGTGAAGGGCCGCGCTTGTCGACCGTAACCTCGCAAGCGGAAGTTGACGCATTACGCCCGGTCGAGGACATCCATGAAACACTGGCACCAATTTACGAAACCGTTCGCAACGTGGCCGAGAACCTGCCCAAAGAAACCACGCTGATAGGATTTGCCGGCGCGCCGTGGACCGTGGCCACCTATATGATCGCCGGGCGCGGGACCCCCGATAAGGGCCCGGCACATGCCTTTAAGGCGGCGGATCGCGTAGCGTTTCAGGCGTTGATCGACCGTGTGACTGCGGCAACGATTGAATATTTATCAGCGCAGATCAACGCCGGGGCAGAGGTGGTCAAACTGTTTGACAGCTGGGCCGGATCGCTAAACGGGGCGGACTTTGATGACTTCGCCATCAAACCGGCGCGCGACATAATCAGCGCCCTGAAAACCCGCCACCCGGATACCCCGATTATTGCGTTCCCAAGGGAAGCAGGCGAACGCTATATTGGCTTTGCCCAAGCGACGGGCGCTGATTGCGTGGCTTTGGACAATTCAGTCTCGCCACAGTGGGCGGCTGACAATGTGCAGATCAACGGCTGTGTTCAAGGCAACCTTGACCCGCGTCATATGGTCAGCGGCGGCCAAGCTTTGGTGGATGAAACCCGGCAAATCCTGCGCGCGTTTTCGGGCGGTCCGCATATTTTCAATCTGGGCCACGGCATCACACCAACGTCGGACCCGGCCAACGTGCAGTTGATGATCGACACTGTGCGCGACGGGGAATCCGTGAGCAGTTAGTATTTTTGGGGCGCGGCAGGATCGCTTTGGGTGCCCCCGGAAGGGCGGAAACTTCTTAAAGTCAATCTACCATCTGTCTAATACTCATTGATGACACACGACATTCAGTCTGCAGGCAACTGACGGGGCGCTGTCGGACTTGTGTCGGGACGCTTACGTGGTCAAAACAGGCTTGGCGGGCAATATTTCAAGCACCGTTTCGCAAAAAATTTGAGGAAACCATGATCATACGCACCCTACGTGAAGACCGGGGCTGGTCGCAGGAACAACTGGCGGAAACGTCTGGGGTCTCGGTGCGCACCATCCAGCGGATTGAGCAGGGCGGGCGTGCCAGTCTGGAAACCCTAAAATGTTTAGCGGCGGTCTTTGAAACAACCATTCCTGAACTAAGGAGGGAAGACAGAATGCCCACAAATATAGGACCAGACGCGCCGGGACCAGTTGAAAATTCCGGGCCCGTGTCGCGGCTAAAAACCGAAGACTTGCCCGGCTTGAGTGACGACGACGAAACTGCCGGTAGTGGCACGCAACATCCACGCAAGTCCGATAAGCGCAATCTAGCATCTGAAGAAAGCCGGGTCCTTACTCAGGTGCGCCGCGAGCGTGGGTTCTACATCCTGCTGGCAGGTTTTCTGGCTATCATAGGGTTCCTGTTTGTTCTGAATATGATGACCAGCCCCAATACCCTATGGGTCATCTGGCCTGCGTTTGGTATGGGGGTCGCAACGGTTTTTTACGCGATACAGGTCTTTGGCCCGACCCGCGCACTGGGTGACGAATGGGAACGCAGTCAGGTGGAAAAACGGTTGCGCCAAATTGCGGACCGCGCGGGGCAACGCTAAAAGGGCCTGCTTTAGGTTGCTTTCGCCCGCGCAGAATAACCGACGTCGGCATTGGCCGCCGACGTCGATCGGATGTCGTCAGACCCATTTGGCCATTGGCGGCAGGCTCATCAAAACCGCGTCCGCGTCATGCCCAGTTTCCAGCCCGAATTTTGTACCCCGGTCGTAGACCAGATTATATTCGGCGTAGAGGCCCCTGTGAACCAATTGGGCGTCTTTATCCGCATCGTTCCAGTCCTGAATGCGGCGCTTTTCAGTGATGGGTAGAAATGCGGGCAAAAAAGCGCGGCCCGCATCCTGAGTCAGGGCAAAATCTGCGTCCCAGTCGCCGCTGTTAAGATCGTCAAAGAATATGCCGCCAACACCGCGCGCGCGTTTGCGGTGGGGAATATAGAAATACTCATCAGCCCATTTCTTAAAATGCGGATAGTGTTCTGCGCCGTGCGGGTCACAATATTGCTTCATCACATCGTGGAAATGGCGCGTGTCGTCCGTATACTCCATGCAGGGGTTCAGGTCCGAACCGCCGCCAAACCACCACGCGCGCGGCGTCCAGAACATCCGGGTGTTCATGTGAACCGCCGGTGCGTGGGGGTTTTGCATATGCGCCACCAGCGAAATACCAGATGCCCAAAAGCGCGGATCATTCTTCATGCCGGGAATGCCTTTTCGTGCGGCCATCGCATTTTGCGCCCGCTCGCCAAGCTGCCCGTAAACGGTTGAGATATTCACACCGACTTTTTCAAACACCCGACCGCCGCGCATCACGCTCATCAGGCCGCCACCAGCATCATTGCCATCCCCCGAGGCCCGGGTGGTTTTACTGACCTCGAATTGCCCAGCCGGGCGATCAGACAGCGGGCCTGTGGTCTGGCTGGCTTCCAGCGCCTCAAACGCTGAAACAATTTCGTCGCGAAGCGCGCGAAACCAATTCGCCGCCGTCGCCTTTTGGGTGTCGTAATTTTCTGTCATGATGGGTCCATGCGGTCACGTTCGCGCAACCTCAACCCTATCGCGCTATGATTCGCCATGCCTGCGATGTATTTTCTCGCAATGTTTACCAATACCGGAGGTCGCCGATGCGCCGTATTATGTTTCTCGCTCTGTTACTGTTGGCAGCCTGCGCCACACCCCAACAAGCCTGCATCTACAGGGCCGGCAATGACATCCGTGTGATGGACAAGCTAATCGCAAAAACCGAGGGGAACATAAGTCGCGGCTATGGCCTGCGCGCAGAGACCTATTTCATCAACCAACGACAGGTCTGTGGTCGGGTGGACGACAAAAAAGTCTACTGTGATGTGCCTGTCGCATCTTCACGTGAGGTGCCGGTTGCCATCGATCTGAATGTGGAAAAAGCCAAACTGGCATCACTGGTTGCTAAGCGCAAAGAACTGGCAAAACGCAGCGCCGCGATCATCGCCGAATGCAAGTTGGCCCACCCCGAGGCATAGAAAGCGATCACGCAACAGCGCCTAATGCGCAGAGCTGTTAACCGCATCCAGCAGCGAACGCCCGCCGTCTACATTCAATATCTGCCCGGTGACAAAACTGGCCCCTTCGCTGGCCAGAAACTGAACAGCCTCCGCCAGTTCGTCCGGCCCGGCTATCCGTCCAAGCGGCGTCGTTTCGATGATTGGCGCCCTTGCGCCCTCATCTTCTTTCAGCGTGGCCTTCAGGCTTGCACTCATCACGCTGCCAATGGCGACAGCATTGACCCTGATATGATGGGGCGCCAATGCCAGTGCCATCGACCGCGTCATCTGATCCAGCGCTGCCGTGCTGACAGAATAGGCAAGCAAATCCGGGCGCGAGTGCTGTGCTGCAACGGATGACAAATTGATGATCGATCCCGCAGGCCCCGGCTCTTCGGACTGCGACTTAGCTTGCGCGATCATCCGGCGTGCTACGACCTGCGACAGGCGATAACCGGCCATCAGGTTCTGCTCTAAAAGCACGTCCAATGTGGAATCCTTGGCGCTTAGCGGATCTGTCGCCAGAACCTGCCTGCTGGCGTTCACCAGAATATCGACCCGGTCAAATGCATCAATCGTTGCCGACAGCAGATTGGCCTGCGTTAGCTTTTTTCGCAAATCCCCGGCGAAATAGCGGATGTTGCTGTCTTCGGTATTGGCGGCTTGGCCAACTTCTCGGATCAGGCTATCCTCATCCATATCGGCGAACATGACGTTTGCGCCATGCGCGGCGAAATGGCGGGCAATTGCAAGGCCGATACCATTGGCTGCACCCGTTACTATTGTGGATTTCCCGGAAATTGAAAATGACATGAGTTGCCCTGACGTTATCTGACCCTAAGGGGCGCTAGCGTTTTCTTTGCACCGGCTTTGCAGCCCGGAATACTTTGAAAGATGAGTCACCAGTAAGTTCAGAGACGTCCCTGAAAGACGTCGACAAAGCCGATTCATAGGGTAAATGACGATTGGCGACCAGCCAAAGCGTGCCGCGCGGTGCCAATAGCCGTGCAGCCGACGTAATAAAGGCACGCCCAAGGTCAGGATCAGCCGCCCGCCCCGTGTGAAACGGTGGGTTCATTACGATCTGGTCGAAACCCTCGCGAAACAAAAAATCAGTCGCGTCGGCCCAGTGAAATT
>JAHRVC010000041.1 GCA_019090885.1 Marinosulfonomonas sp. | reverse complement strand
CCATCAAACAGGCGCCGAAGTTACCGGACTGCACACGCGGACTCGGACAACCGATGTTCAGGTTGATCTCGTTGTAACCAGCCTGCGCACCCAGTTGCGCCGCACCCGCCCGGCAAGCGTGGGTGGGCAGCTGGAATATGAGGACATCGTGCTCAATTCGGAAAACCACCGGGTTTACCGGGCCGAGAAACTGTTAAAACTGGGCCCGACTGAATTTCGTCTGCTGACGACATTCATGGAAAAACCCGGACGGGTCTGGAGCCGCGAACAATTGCTGGATCGGGTCTGGGGGCGCGACATTTACGTGGATACACGTACGGTTGACGTACATATCGGGCGTTTGCGCAAGGTGCTTTGCAGCCACGGTGGCGACGATCCGCTGCGCACGGTGCGCGGTGCGGGATATTCGCTCGGCTAATTCACAAACGGGTCGGGCAGGGGCGTTATGGCCCCTGCGTTGATCGTTTTAGTCGGCCAGAAAGAAATCGCTGACCAACCGGTTGAACGCGTCTTTCTTTTCGATCTGTGTCCAGTGGCCACAGCAGCCAAAAATATGCACATCGGAATTCACCAGCAACTGATTGTAGCGCAGGCTGCATTCCAGCGGGATCACCTGATCGTCGCGTCCATGCACCATCAGCGTTCTGTTGGTCAGCTTGGCAATCTCGCTTTCGGGGGTTCCCAAAGCGTCGATGTGGCGCTGGCGCGGGGCCGGGAACATAGCCGAAAATGTCTCATGAAAACCGGGGCGAATGCTGGCCTCGTAACGCGATTTGACCAGATCATCGCCGATCAGATCATTGTTATACGCAAAGTATTTTTCCATCATCTCGCGGGCATTTTTTATGCTCGGCTCATGACCCCAAACCTTGTCCAGGCCTTCGGTCAGCTCAAAACTCAGGCCTGCAGCGCCCATCATTACAATCCGGTCAACCCGGTCGGGATAGCGGGTTGCAATTGCCATCGTCAAAGCGCCACCAAATGAGTTGCCGACGAAATGCGCTTTTTCAATTTTCAGTGCGTCCATCACACCGACCATGTGCTCGACCCAGAAATCGAGGGTGAATTTCTGACCTTCTTTGCGCTCCGTATAGCCAAAACCAGCAGCGTCCGGTGCAATCACCCGGAAATTGTTCGACAGGGCAGGGATCGTCAGACGCCAGTTTGCGTAAGCCGTAACTCCGGGGCCAGAGCCATGCAGCATCATCACCGGATAGCCTGAACCCTCTTCTAAGTAATTGGTGTTCAGCCCGGCAGACATTACGGATTTGCCAATTTCTGGGTTGGAACTGGTTGTCATGGAAATTCTCCTGTTGAATTTATTTTGCGTGCGCCAAATCAAATGGCGTTCCTGCAAGGATCGCTGGCGCATGTTCTTTATTTGCACCGGTAATAAAATTGACCGGTTCTGTCTGCATGATGGCGAACGGATAGTCCGTGCCCATCACCACCCGGTTGCCACCGACACGATCAATCAAAGTGTTCAGGCTGTCGTCACTGTAGACGATTGAATCAAAAAAGAACCGCTTTGCAATTTCACTGGGCGGCACCGAAACTGCAGAGGCAATTGACATCCCCTTGGACCATGCAAAATCGAGCCGCGGCAGAAGCGTCATCAAAGCGCCGCCGCCATGGCACAGCATCAGTTTCAAATCTGCGAAACGCTCCATCACGCCGCCAACGATCAGCGAACTTGCCGCAAGCGCCGTTTCCAGAGGGAAGGCCACCGTTCCGGCAAGCCCGGGCGGGCCGCCAATACGATCCATTCCAGCCGGGTGCATCGCGTGCACCATCACCAGCATGCCCAGATCCTGCGCGGTCTGATAAAACGGATCAAGCGAGGCATCGCCCAGTGGCAAGCCCTCGATATGGCTGCCAATCAACGCGCCGATCATTCCGGCATCATGCAGTTTTTTCAGATGGGTCGCGGCAAGTTTCGGATCCTGCATCGGCACCATACCAATACCGCGAAACCGATCCGGGGCGTCGGCAACCATTGCGTTGATATGAGCATTCACGCCATCACAGATTGCACCGCAGTCTTGGGGCGAGAACCAATAGGACAGCAGTTCTGGCATCGGTGAGAGCACCTGAATGTCGACCCCGTCGCGGTCCATATCCACAATGCGCGGCGCAACAGCCCAACTGCGTTCGTCGATCTTTCGGTAAACCTTACCGGCAATCATAACGTCCGCGCGCCCATCCCCATGATGTTTCATCGATGGCCAGAGCGGCTCGGCCCCACTGCCAGCAGGGAATGCGTCAGGCACGATGTGGGTGTGAAAATCTACAATCATATGGCTTGTTGCCTTATTCAGATTAATCGCGGCTGGGCGGCTTCATCCACAGGTTCAGGTCAAACAGGTTCATATTGACCGCTTCGAGCAATTCGCAGATCAGCGTTACGACGGCTGTCGGCATTATCTTTTCTGGCTCCAGCAAAGGGGGGAACTTAGCTTCGTCTTCCTCCATCCGCTGCAGATAGGATGTCGCCGACAGGCCGATCAGGCGCTGTATGATCTCGGGGCTAAGCTCAAACTTTTCGCCCGCTGCCTCTAGTGCTGCGATTGCCTGTTCCTGAGACATCTCGGTCGCCATCGTCACACAGCCACCGCGCGAGCCTTGACGGGAAGTTCTACAAACACCTTTTCACCGTCAACTTTGGTCTTGAACGTACGCAGGCGTCTGCTGTCATCGCCGGGATGGATACCGGTACGGATGTTGTATTCATACCCATGCCACGGGCAGGCGATGTTGATGTCTTTTTCAGAAAACGACATCCTGACCGAGCGGCCCTTTTCGTCAATTTCTTCCAGAACCTGACCGATGATCTTACCCTGACAAATCGGTCCGCCCTGATGCACGCAGCGATTTTCCAGTGCGAATACTTCACCATCAAGCAGGAACAAGCCAATCTGAAGCCCGTCTATCGAAACGATTTTTCGCCCATCTTCGACCAGTTCATCTTTGGTTGCGACTTCGACCATTTCAGTCTTTGCCATATCATTGTTCCTTTCGGCTGTGTTTTAGAGTCTTAACGTTTGTTATCTGTCAGTGGGCCTAGCGGCGCCATGTCAGGTCGGCGGTTACTGAAACGCCATTGACGATGCGTGGTGCTGCGGAAAGAACCAGCAGGCCATTCTTAAGCGTCGCAGTTCGCGACTGTTTCTGGCCGGTCCAGTTGGGATAGCTGGACACTTTCACATCATGATAAACGGTATCGCCATCAATTTCGTAATCGCCGCAATATCCCATGAAGCTGCCAAAGGATGCTGCTTTTTCCTCGGTGCTGCCGGTGACAAAATCACCTGTCGTCATCACCGGGCGATCGCGGCGCATAATATGGGCGGCCATTTGACCTTCGGGTGTGTAGATAAAGCGACCGATTGGGTCTTCACCCATTGGAAAGTTGTCTTCGGGGCCGCGATGCTGGACCCATGAAACAAGGTTCCACAGGCCGACGATGTCTTCGGGGTTTAGTGCCATTTATTCGTTCTCCAATTTCGAAATTCGGGTCTGTGACCCGGTTTGTTTTACGGGTCCTATCAGTTCATCAGGCTGGGCAGATACAGGCTGATTGCCGGATAGCGGAACAACAGGATCATGATGATCAGCTCTGCAAACAGGAACCACATCAGGCCTTTGAAAATGACCATCAGCGGAACCTTGTCGCCCACGATTGAGGCGACGACATAGGCGTTCAGCCCAACCGGCGGTGTCAGCAGGCCAATCTCAAGGAATTTGATCACGATGACGCCGGTCCAGATTAGATCAAGGCCAAGAACCTGAAACATCGGCAGGAACACGGGCAAGGTCACCAGCATCAGGCCAAGTGGGTCAAGGAACATTCCAAGAAACACATAGACCAGAGAAATCAGGATCATCGTCAGAACCGGGCTAAGTGCATAGGTTCCGATCAAATCCGCAAGATAAACCGGGATGCCGCTGAAGGCCAAGAAGCGCGTGAACAGGATCGCGCCAACGGCGATGAAAAAGATCGCGCCGGTGCTCGACAAAGCCTCGATAATACTTGCCCGGAACCTGTCCCATGTCAGTTTGCGCTGAACGGCAGCAATAACCAGTGCCGCGGCGGCGCCGATTGATGCGGCCTCGGTTGCGGTGGCGATGCCAGCATACAGGCTGACCACAACAGCACAGACCAGCACCGGAATTGGCCAGACTTTAACCAATTCGGTGAAGCGTTCATTCCAAGTGATTGTTTCGTTAAGGGCAGGGGCCAAAGATGGTTTCAGCTTGACCCGGATCATGATCATCCCGGCAAACATCGCAGCCGTTAGCAGGCCCGGCCCAATACCGGCGATCAGCAGTTTGCTAATCGGAGTCTGGGTGAAAATGCCATAGAGCACCATCAGAATACTTGGCGGGATCAATGATCCCAGCGTGCCGCTGGCCGCAACCACCCCAGCCGAAAGGCCCGGGTCATATTTGGCTTTCAGCATTTCCGGGATCGCCAGCCGGCCCATAGCCGCCGCCGTCGCCATGCTGGAACCAGAGGCCGCCGCAAAACCCGCGCTGGCAAAACAGGTGGCAACCGCCAACCCGCCGGGCAGGAAACTTAGCCATTTTCGCGCCGCCTGAAACAGGTTCGCCGTCATACCCGTGTGAAACGCAATCGCGCCCATCAACAAAAACATCGGGATCGCTGAAAGCGACCAGTGGGCCGCAAATTCAAACGGCAGGCTGGCCACAGCGCTACCGGCGGCCTTTGGCGAGCGCATGATCGCGATGCCAACAACCGATACGATGCCAAGTGCGATGCCGATATGCATCCGCAGGGCGATGAAAAAGACCAGCACACCAAGGCCGGTGAAACCTACAGCAAGATTGCTCACGTCACGTTTCCTTTTGTGCGTTGGAGATCAGTTTGAGTGTCCCAACCAATAACATTAGGGCCATCAGGCCCATTCCGATCGGCGGAACCCAGCGAACAATCCAGACATGGATGTCAAAATTGAGCGTCGTGGATGCCTCAAAAATTTTGGTTTTCTTGATCGCTTCGTGGAACGCGTTGTAGGTGAAATAGCACAGATAAAGGAACCCGGCGGCACCTGAAAAAATGCTCGTCCAGCGCTGCAATTTGGCCGACAGAACATCCGTCAGGATTGAGATCGCCACATGGCGTTTCTCGTGTTCCACATAGGCAAAACTGAAGAACACCAGCGGCCCCATGCAGTAAAATGACACGATTTGCAGCGTGCCCTGAACCGGTTGATTTATTGCATAGCGCAATGTCACATCAAGCAGGACAATTGCCAAAAGCCCCAGCATCGCGATGGCTGCGATTACCAGCAAAAACTTGCTTAGTGAATCCAGCTTGGTTTCGACCTTATCTATGGTCATATTATTATCCCCTGCTCCCCGTTTTTTCGCAGTCTAGGGCGTGAAGCCCAAAAGTGATACGCCCGAAAGAACGTCGCCTGCCCAGAGTGTCCGGGCCGTCCATTCTATCGGGCGCGGTCGTTATTTAAGGTCCGCTACAAGGCGGCTGTAGATACGTTCCCACAGCAGTGCCTCATAGGCCTTACGGTCGGTTCGGATGTCTTTTGTGGCATCCTCCCAGAACGCAAGGTTTTTTGTATAGGCCGCAATCAGCGCCTCGGGGTTTTCAACACCACGAGAGCGGGCCTTTTTAGCAACTTGGGCAGCTTCGCCAAGGCGGACAGTGTCCATAAGCGCGACCAGTTCTGCTGGTGCCTGCACGATGGCGATGTCTTTTTCGCCGGCCAGTGTGATGGCATCTGCGGTATCGCCGCCGTAGCCGTCCATGATCGCACCGGCAAGCAGGCCGGGCAGTTCGGTCAGGATGGCGATTTTGTGATCGCGCGGCAGGCCTTCCCAGATTTCGTCATTGATGGTGAACAGGCCCGGACCAACTGCGGCGCCGATTGGAATGTCGTAAATAAACTTTACCACGTCAGCCAGACCAAAACTAATCAGCCACGCCCGTGGGGCAACAGCGCAATCAAGCTGGCCACGTTGCAGACCTTCATAGATTTCACCCGAAGACATGCTAACCGGCACACCGCCCCAAGCGACTGTAACGCGCCCCAAAGCATCGCCCGTCGAGCGGAATTTTAGCCCGGCAAGATCGGCAACTGATTCAATCGGGTCGCGGCACATGATATTATAGGGGGCCGCGGCAAGTGAGGCGAGCATGCGAATGCCGTTGGCCTTCGTTTCAACATCACATGCAGGGCATTCAAACAACATCGTTTCCATGAATGCGCCTGCCGAAGGCACTTCGTGTTCGTTCATCATCAGCAGGTCCGACATCACGCCGATATTGCTAAGTTCTTTCGGGAAAAACTGTGGCACCAGAAACCCGGCGTCAGCCAGTTGGTCGCCAATTCCAGTCAATGTGGCGCGCGCGTCAAATATCTGACCGCCCGGATAAAAACTGAACGTCAGTTCGCCGTTGGTGCGCTCGGTGACGGCCTTCATAAACGGTTCAACACCCTTGGTGTTGTTGGACGCATTTGGCGACGTGAATGTCGCATACGCCAAATCCTTGGCCAGTGCAGGCATTGCGGCAAATATGGCCGCAGCACAGATGGCATTTATTAAAAATTGATTTCTCATATTATCTCCTCCCAGGATTGGTTTTGCCCGGATTATAGTTCCGAGTTAGCTTTTACTACCAAACAGTGAGCGTTTCTCCAATCGTGAAGAGGGAATGGTGCGCCCGCCGGGGTTGCCGCATTGCGACAACCTGATCCAACGGGCGCAGTCGATTATTTAAGGTCAGCGACCAGACGGCTGTAGATACGTTCCCACAGCAGATCAGCATACGCGTCACGATCCGTCAGGATGTCTTTGGTGGCTTCTTCCCAAATCGCGAGGTTCTTGGTGTATGTCGCGATCAGCTCTTCTGGGTTTTCAACACCGCGTGATCTTGCTTTTTCGGCAACCGCAGCAGCTTCGCCTTTGCGCGTTTCATTCAGAAGCGCGACCAGCTCTGCTGGTGGCTGAGCAATAGTGATGCCCTTTTCTTCGGCAACTTTGCCGGCATTGGCGGTATCTGCACCGTAGCCGTCAACGATTGCGCCAGCAAGCATACCGGGCAGTTCGCGAAGGATCGCTTCTTTGTGGTCGCGCTCAAGGCCTTCCCACACGTCGTCATTGATCGTGAACAGACCCATGCCAACGCCTGCGCCGATTGGCAGGTCGTAGATGAAGTTCACAACGTCAGCCAGACCGTAGATGATCAGCCATGCTTTTGGTGCAACGGCACAGTCAAGCTGACCGCGCTGCAGACCTTCATAGATTTCGCCCGAAGACATGGAAACCGGAACACCGCCCCATGATTTGGTTGCACGACCAAGCGCATCACCAGCAGACCGGAACTTGAGGCCCTTGAGATCTTCGATTGATGTGATCTCTTTTGCGCACATGATGTTGTAAGGTGCAGCCGCGTGAGACGCGAGCATCTTGATGTTGTTGGCTTTCATTTCATCCGCACAACCGGGGCAACCAAACAGCATTGATTCAAGGAATGCGCCGGCTGCTGATACTTCGTGTTTGTTCATCATCAGCAGGTCGGGCATCACACCGATATTGCTAAGCTCTTTTGGGAAATACTGTGGCACCAAAAAGCCTGCATCCGAAAGCTCATCGCCGATACCGGTCAATGTGCCGCGCGCATCAAAGATTTGCCCGCCCGGATAGAATTTAAATGTCAGGTCGCCATTGGTGCGCTTGCTGACGGCTTCCATGAAAGGCTCGACGCCCTTGGTGTTGTTGGATGACTTTGGCGACGTATATGTCGCGTAGGTCAGTTCCTTGGCCATTGCCGGCACCGTGGCAAGCATGCCGATGGCGCAGACGGCGCTTGTGATAAGTAGTTTTTT
>JAHRVC010000040.1 GCA_019090885.1 Marinosulfonomonas sp. | reverse complement strand
CGCCCGGCGTCCAGCGTTCCCTCTTCCAGATCAAATTCCCAGCTGCGGTTCTGCTGTGCCTGCAGGCGGCGCTGCAACTTGTTTGCAAGGCGCGACACGGCACCTTTCAGCGGCTCAAGCTGTTGATCCAGATAGGCGCGCAGGCGCTCCAGTTCTGCCGGTTCGGCCAGATCTTCGGCGCGGATTTCTTCGTCAAATTCCGACAGGTATATCTGATAATTCGGATCGGCCTCGGATGCAGGCGCGATCGGCGGTGGTTCCAGCGGGGCCTCCCCCTCGGGTGTATCCACCTCATCGCCCATCTCCATATCGGCCATGTCGTCCATCGAGACTTGCGCCTCGGCGGCATCTTCGCTGTCCTCTTGGGATTGCTCGGGGCTGGCCTCGGTGTCGTCGCTGTCGTCTTGGTCGTCCTGACCATCGCCATCCGGGTCTTGCTCTTCGTCGTCCTGACTGGCTTCATCATCCTGATCAGGATCTTCCATATCCGGGTCATCGCCCAGCTGGTCGCCATAGCCAAAATCTTCGATGATCTGGCGCGCAAAGCGGGCAAAAGCTGCCTGATCGCCAAGTGTGTCATCCAACTGGCCAAGGGTTTCCTTGGCGTGATCCTGCATAAAGTCGCGCCACAGCTCCATCACGGTGTCCGCGCCTTCGGGCAGGTCGCGCCCGGTGGCCAGATGGCGCACCAGATAGCCCGCGGCCGTGGGCAGCGGAGCCTCGGCCTGTTTGGTAATCTGGCTATAGCCTTTGCGATCAGCCTCATTTGCGATCTTGGCGTCGATGTTGCCAGCGGTTCCGGGCATGTCGCGTGCGCCCACGGCCTCGCAACGCGCAGTTTCCATCGCTTCATAGATGTCGCGCGCCATCTGGCCTTCGGGCAGGTAGCGGGCAAAGGTGCCGGTGTCGCTGTATTTTTTGTGTAGGGCAAAAGCATCCGCCGTGCCGCGTGCCAGCAGCACCTCGGAGCGGGTCAACCGTCGGCTGACCTGTGGCAGGCGCATTGTGTCGCCAGACACCCCGGGTGGGTCGACAGTAAAACTAACCGACAATTCCGGGTCATCGGCCATCACCTTAGTGGCCTCTGCAAGGGCCTTTTTGAACGGATCAGCGGGGTTGTCGGTTTGGTTATTCATCTGACACGCACCTGTAAGCCGCCCTTACGGCAAATACCGAGGGTTGGTTTGGGCCTGAGTGGCAGCAGGATTTCAGGTTATCCCGCCGCACTCGCCGCACTTTCCGGCAGTTCTTCGTCAAAACAGCGCTGATAGAACTCGGCCACTGTTTGGCGCTCCAACTCGTCGCATTTGTTCAGGAACGTCAGGCGGAACGCATAACCTACATCGCGGAAGATGGTTGTGTTTTGCGCCCAGTTGATCACCGTTCGCGGGCTCATCACGGTTGAAAGATCACCGTTCATGAACGCCGTCCGGGTCAGATCAGCGACCGTGACCATCTGGGAAATCGTCTTGCGCCCCTTCTCGGTGTTGAAAGACGGGTTTTTGGACAGCACGATCATCACTTCGGCATCGTGGGACAAATAGTTCAGCGTCGCCACCAGCGACCAACGGTCCATCTGCGCTTGGTTAATCTGCTGGGTGCCGTGATACAGCCCGGTTGTGTCGCCCAGACCAACGGTGTTGGATGTCGCAAACAGGCGGAACGACGGGTGCGGTGTGATAATCTCATTCTGGTCCAGCAGCGTCAGCTTGCCGTCATGCTCCAGCACCCGCTGGATCACGAACATCACGTCGGCGCGCCCGGCGTCATATTCGTCAAATACGATTGCGACAGGGTTGCGCAGCGCCCAAGGCAGGATGCCTTCGTGAAATTCAGTTACCTGCTTGCCGTCGCGCAATTTGATCGCGTCTTTACCGATCAGGTCGATCCGGCTGATGTGGCTGTCCAGATTGACCCGCACCGCAGGCCAGTTCAGCCGCGCGGCAACCTGTTCAATATGCGTCGATTTTCCTGTGCCGTGATAGCCTTGGATCATCACCCGCCGATTATGGGAAAAACCTGCAAGGATCGCCAGCGTGGTGTCGGGATCGAATTTATAGGTCGGATCAATATCGGGAACCCGGCTAATCCGCTCACCAAAGCCTTTGACGACCATATCGGTGTCGATGCCGAACACCTCGCGAACAGAAAATTCCTGGGTTGGTTTTGCATCAATGTCCATCGTGCCGTCCGCCATGCTTTTCCCTTTGGAGGTTTCGTTGCCCAAACTATCCAGACAACCATCGTCTTTTGAGCGATAATTAGGCCAAGGTCAACGCAGCCAACGACGTCAAATGCCCGCCACTTGCAGCCGAGATGAACTTTATTCACGAAAAGCGGAGCAGTATTCCCAAGACGGGTCAGGAATGCGATCTGTGGAAAAGACCAATTCAACGGAATGGAGATCACAAAATGGACCGACGCCTGTTTTTAACAACCTCGAGCGCGACCCTTGCCGTCGCAGCATTTTCCGGCGCCTCCGTGGCCAAAGAAAGTTTCGAGGTTTCCCGCACCAAGTCCGAGTGGCAGGCGCTGTTGAGCAAAGCGCAATATAACGTGATGCGTAACGAAGGCACCGAGCGCGCCGGATCCAGCCCGCTGGATAAGAATTACGCCGAAGGGACATATTTATGCCGGGGCTGCGAATTGCCGGTTTATTCGTCACATGCCAAATTCGACAGCGGTACTGGCTGGCCGTCGTTCTGGCAGTCGCTTCCCAATGCCGTTGAAACCAAATCAGACCGCAAATTCCTGCGCGCCCGCACCGAGGTTCATTGCCGCCGCTGTGGCAGCCATTTTGGACATATTTTCAACGACGGTCCAAAACCAACCGGAAAACGCCACTGTCTGAACGGGGTCAGCCTGATTTTTCAGGCGGCCTGAGGTCGTAAGATACGTGAACAGAGCTTGCGCAAGTTTGCTCAATCTTTGAAGTAACGGCTTTCGCGGACCTGTTCCCAAGCCCAGACAACTTCTTGCAGCTGTTCTTCCTGGCTGCGGTCGCCGCCGTTCATGTCGGGGTGCAAAACTTTGATAAGTGATTTATATTGCTTGCGAATTTCGGCCCTTGTCCAGTGATCCTTGGCTTCAAGAATGTCGACTGCCTTGCGCTCGGTCGATGGTAGCTTGCGGGTGCCGGTAATCGACTTTCCGGGGTTCTGTGTCGCATTCGCGCCCAGAACCTGATGCGGATCGTCAATTCCTAAACGCGACCATGCGCGCGCTTCATCGCCCGTCTTAGGAAACGGTTTCGTCTCGCGCTCCCAAACCCGGTCTTTATCTTGCTGTTCGATTACGGCCTCTTCCCCGCTGCCGTGGAAGAAGTTCCATTTTAGATTGTATTGGCGCACGTGATCTTTGCAAAACCAAACGAAATCATCCAGTGAATCCGGTGACTTAGGTGCCCGATACTGCCCGTTCTCCTGACAGTCGGGGTGCTCACAGACGCGCGTAGATGTTTCAAACGCACCGGACATGCCGCGTTTGCCCTTTGTGCGTTTCTTCTTGTCCGCCGAAACGGAGATATCAAAACCGAAGGGGTCTGATTTTGTCATGCTATCTGCCTTTAAGACTCGGACTAGAGAGTTTAGACCTTTTGTCAGAGGATTGAAGAGGTAAGGGGCAAAAAAAATGACAGTTACCGAAGAAATTTCACAACGGTTGAACACGGCCTTTGCGCCCCGTCTGCTGGAAATCGAAAACCAGAGCGAGCAACACCGCGGCCATGCAGGGTTTCAGGAAGGCGGTGAAAGTCATTTTCATGTTACGATTTCTGCGACCGCTTTGGACGGGATGAGCCGACTGGGCAGACATCGCGCGGTGCATTCGGCAATCGGAAAAGACTTGCTAGGGCGCATTCACGCGCTGTCACTCGATGTTCAGGTGCCCCAGACTGAATAGGTGTTTGCGTTAGCTCGCAGGTCGATCAGGCACCGGTGCCGCATGGCCCGGGTCGTCTTTGGTCACGCCACCCAGTGTTGGTGTCTCGGTGCGCATTTGCTGTATGACGCTTTGAAAACCGGGCTCTTCTTTCGGCTCGGATGGTTTGGTTTCCAATTTGATCGGTGCGTCGGTAGTTTGGGCTGGTGTAGGTTGTCCTGGGGCGGTTTTACCAATAGCGGTTGACGCAGCTTCAATCGTTTGCTCGTTGGCCAGATCTCGGCGAAACACCAATATATTCTGGTATGTCGTTGAGCGTCCGGTCAGACCCTGCCGCTCTTCGCTGGGTAACGTATCGGTGCGAAAATAGTCCCAGCCATCAGCGGCCTGGCTGTTCATCAAATCTTGCAGAGTATTGGCAAATTTGTTGTCTGCGCCACGAACGCCTTTTGCCCGCAATCCCTTCCGTGGTGCCGGAATGACTTTGTATTCGTAGCGTTGCATCTGCAAACTCCTATAAAATTTGGTGCAGAAATACGCAGAAGAGAGGGTGTTTTCAACCGTTCAGAATGCTTGTGAATGCCGAATCAAACAAATGTGACATCACTGCTTGTTCAACGGACGCACCGTGACGGCAGTTTCGAAGTAAGCGGGTTGTTTGTCGACATCGCGCTTACTGTTTCGGTCGCCGCGACAATTGTGGCCCAAAAGTGCCCTAAACAAGGCAAATATGGCCAAATTCCTTGTGATCGGCTTAGAACGCATGATATTTAATAAATAGTTAAAGATAGTTATGTTCCGGAGGGGGAGCGAGAATGAGTATTAAAAGTATCATACTTCGAGCGACATTTGGTATTGCTCTTGCAACATCCGTAGCGACCGTTGCAACGGCGGCGACGCTAAGTGTTGTAAACAACGGTTCGGGTGTTGCGACGACATTACCCGTGGGAACAGGCGGAAGCAGCGGTTTCGACCTTAGCTCTATTTACGGTAGTGCGTCTCCGAATGTTGGTGACCCTATCACATCGTTCTCTGCCGCAACTGGCGGCACAGTTAATGGTGGCCTTTACATCGATGGCTCGAGTGAGTTGACCTACACATTCCTTGGCACCGAGGCTGGCGCTAGGAATTCGGTCTTTGGTCTTGGTGGCGCGACGGTCACAAACCGGCAGGCCCTTGGCACTTCGTTTACAGTAAACCACACTGGCGCGGGCTTTGTTGATTTCTTTTTCCAGACGCTTGAGCGGACTTGGGAAGATCTTAATCGCAACATGATTGTTAACGAAGCGCTGACGATTGCTAACAACGGATTGTCTGCATTCGGAAATCTGTCGATGGCATTCGGCGAAGTTTTTAATAACAACAGTTCGGTTCTGGTGTTCTTTGGCGATGGACGCGGCGACGGTGACTATGATGATATGGTTGTTCGTATTGACGCCTCGGTGGTGCCACTGCCAGCTACAGCGTTTCTGATGTTAGGTGCGCTGGGTGGGTTAGGTGCCCTGCGCGGTCGCAAGAAAAAAGCAATCGCGTAATAGAACGACAAAACAGATTAAATTTGAAAGGGCCGGGTTTTACCCGGCCTTTTCTATTTGGGTGAATTGTAATGGTGCGGCTTCCCCCTGCGGGGTTCATCTGCGGACCAAAACTTGACGGCCGACAACTATTTTCCAGCAGAATAAAATTGCCGAGCGGCGGTAAATTCGGCCTTTTCTAAAGCCCAAGTTTGCTTGCAATAATCTCATTGACGGCCTTGGGGTTGGCCTTGCCGCCGGTCGCCTTCATCACCTGACCCACAAACCAGCCCGCCAGCTTTGGATTGGCCTTGGCCTTTTCCACCTGCGCCGGATTGTCCGCGATAACCGCATCAACAGCCGCTTCGATCGCCCCGGTATCAGTAACCTGCTTCATGCCGTGTTTTTCAACCAGCGCCGCAGGATCGCCACCATCAGTATAGACCATCTCAAACAGATCCTTGGCGATCTTGCCGGATATATCGCCGCTGGAGATCAGTTCAACGATCCCGCCAAGCTGCTTGGCTGACATCGGGCTTTGCGTGATGTCATGATCTTCTTTCTTGAGCCGCCCGAATAATTCGTTAATCACCCAGTTGGCCGCAAGCTTTCCGTCACGGCCCTGCGCGACGTCCTCAAAATACGCAGCACTGGCCACATCGGCCGTCAGAACCGAGGCGTCATATTCGCTTAGACCGAAATCCGCGATAAAGCGGGCTTTCTTTGCGTCGGGCAGTTCTGGCAGCGAGGCCGCAATATCATCTACCCAGTCTTGCTCAATCTCCAGCGGCAGCAGATCCGGGCATGGGAAATAGCGATAATCATGCGCTTCTTCTTTGGAACGCATCGAGCGCGTTTCATTCTTATCGGCATCATAAAGCCGGGTTTCCTGATCTATCGTGCCGCCATCCTCAAGGATCGCAATTTGGCGGCGTGCCTCGTGATCGATTGCCAGTTGGATGAACCGCATAGAGTTCATGTTTTTAATCTCGCACCGCGTGCCAAGCTCGCCAAAATCCTGTGTCGCCTGATAGCGTTCGTAATCTCCGGGGCGACACACCGATACGTTCACGTCCGCGCGCATCGAGCCGTTTTGCATATTGCCGTCACACGTGCCCAGATAACGCAGAATCTGGCGCAGTTTCACGACATAGGCTGCGGCCTCTTCCGGGCCACGAATGTCGGGGCGGCTGACGATTTCCATCAGCGCCACGCCGGTGCGGTTCAGATCAACAAAGGACATGTTCGGATCCATGTCGTGGATCGACTTGCCTGCATCCTGTTCAATATGGATACGCTCGATCCGCACCAGACGCGCGACACCGGGTTCCATGTTAACGATCACTTCGCCTTCGCCAACAATCGGTTCGTAAAGCTGTGATATCTGATAGCCTTGCGGCAGGTCTGGATAGAAATAGTTCTTGCGGTCAAAAGCAGATTTCAGATTGATCTGGGCCTTTAGCCCTAAGCCTGTGCGAACGGCCTGCTCGACGCAAAACTCGTTTATCACCGGCAACATTCCGGGCATGGCCGCATCGACAAACGCGACGTTTGAATTGGGTTCGGCCCCAAATTTCGTGGAAGCACCCGAAAATAGTTTCGCTTTGGAGGCAACCTGAGCGTGGACTTCCAGCCCGATCACAAGTTCCCAGTCGCCGGTTGCGCCTGCGATTACCTTTGGTTTTGGTTCTGAATAAACGGCGTCCAGCATTGGGTCGTCCTTGAAAATGCTCTTGATTGCGCCGGTTTTAGGTCAGTGATCCGAGTAGGGCAAGGGCAGGGGCGATTTGCATCTGCCAATCCCTTGCCGGTCGTCCGGATTGCCGTATTCGGGGATGATCAACGGGGCCGAAAAATCCGCTTCATGTCATCCAATGCGTCCGATTGGCGGTCAGAAATTTCGCCCGGCGAGTTCTTGATGTAATGCTGAATGGCCGTCGCGGTGCCAGCCAGACCGTCCGCGCCCGACAGTTTATTTAGCCGTTTTGCCAGCCGCTCGATTGCCGGTTGTGCGCCATTGCATTCCTGAACCAGCCAATGGCCAAGCACCATCATTTCATCGGCATCGTTCATGGGAACGCCCAATCCCGATTGTAGCCCGACAAGAAGGGTCTTTTTCTGTTCGTCTGTGGGCATTCCGCCCAGTTCCAGAAACGCCACGGCAAGCGCACAAGCCGCCAGATCGGGCTGGTCAATACAGTCGACAGCGTGGCGGTTCGCCTGCCTGCGAAATCCAAAACGGCGCTTTGCCCCAAGAAGGTTTTGCGCGGCATCAGCGATTTCATCGACCATCCCGGCCGCATCACGCGCCCGGTTCATCCAGAAATACCCACCAGCCAGAAGGCCGAGAACGGCAAGTAATATTGGCATTTTTCAATCCGATCGTCTTAAAAATTAGGGACGTATTAATAATTTCAGGTTTGGAATACTGGAAAATTCGGGCAGATTTTGGGCGCGATTGGCCTCAAAAAGGTACGGCAACCGGCAAAAGCCTGCCGAGCGTCGGGCGCGCTATAGACGCGACACGCGCAAGACTGGCACTAATGCCGGGGGGCGGACAGGTAAGGGCGGATAAATGACAATTTTACGTGTGTTAACAGTTTTGGCCGTATTGGCGGGCGCAACTGCCTGTGGATCGGCGAAACCCAGCAAACCGGCGGCGAATATCAGCGAACTGCCGGTCATGCGTTGGGATCACCGCCCCGAAGCCGCGATTTGGACCCGTGCAACGCTGGCCGCAATTCAGCGCCACGGGCAGGCTTTGCTTACCTCCGTTCCCCGCGATATCACCAGTTTTTGCCCCGCTTACCCCGGGGCGTCCGATGCAGACCGGGCGGCGTTCTGGTCTGGCCTGCTGTCGGCCCTTGCCAAACACGAAAGCACATGGCGGCCCGAGGCTGCTGGCGGCGGTGGCAAATGGATTGGGCTGACACAGATCGATCCGCGCACGGCGGCAGGATATGGCTGTGATGCGCAATCGGTGTCACAGCTAAAGGACGGGGCGGCAAACCTGTCCTGTGCCGTTCGCATTGCAGCACATCAGGTTGGGCGGGACGAATACCTTGTCACCAATGGCGACAGCTGGCGCGGCATAGCGCGTGACTGGGCACCATTCAGGAATGACGCAAAACTTGCGGATATGGCGGCTTGGACGTCGACGCAAAGTTACTGCCGTAGATGAGCCGCAGAAACTAACGCCCCCCGCTGACATCCACCAAGGTTCCGGTAACGTAAGAGGCCTGATCTGACATCAGCCAAAGCACAGTCTCGGCGACCTCATTGCTGGTGCCCATGCGTTGCATCGGGATCAGTGCTGCCAGTTGAGCCGAGCGATCTGGCTGACCGCTTGTCGCGTGAAGCGGAGTGTCAATTACTCCGGGGCGAATTGCGTTAACGCGAATGCCTTCGGCGGCGACCTCTTGCGCCAACCCCTTGGTAAAGATGTCGATCCCGGCTTTGGAGGCTGCGTAATCAACGCAGCGCCCCGCCGATCCAATCCGCGACGCGACGGACGAAATATTAACGATTGAGCCGCCCTGATGGCCCTGTGCGCGCGACATCCGGCGCACCGCATGTCCTGCCAGCAGCATTGGGCCAATAAGGTTGGTATCAAAGCTGCGCCGCAGACGGGTGTAATCCATCGCGTCCACACGGGCAGCAGGATCAACGATGCCGGCGTTATTTACCAGCGCATCCAGACGCGGGAAATTCGCGTCAAACTCGGCAAAGAACCGTTCAATATCATCGGGTTGGGATAAGTTTCCGGCTATTATAACGGCCCGCCCGCCTGCCTTTTTTACCGCCTCAGCAGTGGCTAACGCGGCTTTCTTGTTGGTCCGATAGCCTATCGCCACGTCATAGCCGTTTTGCGCCGCCAGCCGGGCAGTTGCGGCGCCGATACCGGAAGAGGCACCTGTTACGATGACGGTTTTACGATCTGGCATGTGTTAATCTCCTAATATCCGGGTGACCATTTCGGTCGCATCCGGTGACAGGTTAGCTGTGGCCTTGATCCGCGCCAAGGCGGTGCGCATCATCCCTTGCCGATCCGCGTCATAGCGCCGCCAGCTGTCAAACATCGTTAGCGATCTTGCTGCGACCTGCGGGTTGGCAGGATCAATGCGAATGATCCAGTCAGCAAACCAAGCATAGGCCGCGCCGTCGCTTTGATGGAACGCCGCCGGATTGGCCGAGGCCAGACCATAGATCAGCGCGCGCAGCCGGTTTGGGTTCTTCCAGTTGAAATTTTCGTGTGTTTCCAGTTGCTTGGTGATGGCCAAAGCCTTGTCAGGGTCAGCGCGCGCGGGCTGGATCAAGAACCATTTATCCATCACCAGCCGGTCACCTTTCCACTGTTCGTGGAATTGGGCCAGCGCCGAAGGGCCGTGATCGGTCGGCACCAGCAATCCCAAAGCGCCCAGTTGTTCGGTCATATTATCCGCACTGTCATAAACGTCTTGCGCCGCTGCGCCGCCATCAAGCCGGGTGATTAGGGCAAGTGCCGTGGCGCGCAAGGATCGTTTGCCTGCGGCCACCGCGTCTGGTGTGTAAGGTCCGGGCACGGCCATGCCGGTGAAAAGGCCCGGCAGGTCTGGTTCTAGGCGTCGGGCCAGCGCATCAAGCAAGGCCTCGCGCTGTATGTGGATGCCGGACGGATCGGGTGTAACGCCCGCATCATACAAGGTTTGGGCCATGTCGTCTTCACCCGGAAGGGCTAGGGCAAGGGCGCGAAACGCCGGATCAAGGCTGCTATCCACGGCCACCGCTGCCAGAGCATCGAGCAAGCCCGCATCCGGCGCAGCGTCATCCACAATCATCGCGGTCAGCGCATCCTTGGCCAAGGCCCGCCCGGCTTCCCATTTGTTGAACGGATCCGTGTCATGGGCCAGCAGCAACGCGCGTTCCTGCGCGTCGCTTTTTCGGGAAACGATAACTGGTGCTGAAAACCCGCGCAGGATCGAGGGCACCGGGCGCGCGGCGAGATTGTCAAAAGTGAAGGTCTGGCGCGCCTCGGTCAGTTCCAGAACACTCGTTGGCACGACTTCATCGCCGTTTGGGTTCAGTAATCCGACAGCAACCGGGATGTGCTGCGGCTGTTTTTCATTCTGACCGGGGGTTGGCGGAGTTTTCTGTTCTATCGTAAGGGAGTACTGGCCATCCTTAAAGTCATCCGTGACCGTCAGGCGCGGCGTTCCGGCTTGGGAATACCAGCGTTTGAACTGGCTCAGATCGCGGCCCGTGGCATCCTGAAATACCGTTAGCCAATCTTCAATTGTAGCCGCGTCACCATCGTGGCGTTCAAAATAGAGATTGAGCGCTTTTTCATAGCCCGCGTCGCCCACAAGGGTTTTCATCATCCCGATCACCTCGGCGCCTTTTTCGTAAACCGTGGCGGTATAAAAATTGTTGATCTCAACAAAGCTTTCCGGGCGGACGGGGTGCGCAAGCGGCCCGGTATCTTCGCGAAACTGGCGGGCACGCAATTGCAGGACATCTTCGATCCGTTTCACCGCATGGCTGCGCATATCGCCGGAAAATTGCTGATCGCGAAATACCGTTAGCCCCTCTTTCAGGCACAGCTGAAACCAGTCGCGACAGGTGATGCGATTGCCCGTCCAGTTGTGGAAATATTCATGGGCGATGATCCCCTCAATCAACTCATAATCCATATCTGTCGCCGTTTCAGGACTGGCCAGCACGTATTTAGAGTTGAAGATATTCAGCCCCTTATTTTCCATCGCGCCCATGTTGAAATCATCAACAGCCACAATGTTGAACACGTCCAAATCATATTCGCGGCCATAGACCGTTTCGTCCCATTTCATCGAGCGGATCAGCGCGTCCATCGCATAGGCGCATTTATCCTCGTCACCGGGACGAACCCAGATGTTCAGATCAACTGGTTTGCCAGAAGCCGTTGTAAAGTTTGCTGAATGTGCCACCAGATCACCAGCGACCAATGCAAACAGATAGGCCGGTTTTGGCCAGGGATCGTGCCACTCGGCCCAGCCGTCACCGCCATCCGTGGGGTTGCCGTTTGACAGCAGGACCGGCCCGTCGCCCTCGACCCGCACAGTGAAAACGCTCATCACATCCGGGCGATCCGGGTAATAGGTGATCTTGCGAAAACCTTCCGCCTCACATTGGGTGCAATACATGCCGTTTGACATATAAAGCCCCTCAAGTGCGGTGTTTGATGCGGGATCAATCTGAACCTCGGCTTCCCAGATGAACGGGGCGTCCGGCAGGTCGGCGGCGGCGATTGTCAGCCCCTTTTCGGTCACGTCGGGCGATACCGGCACCCCGTCGATGCAGGCGGAAATCAGTTTCAGGTTTTCGCCGTTCAGGAACAGATCCTGCGCCTCGGTGCCGGGTTTTGGTGCAAAGCTGATGCGTGAAATCACCCGCGTCGCCTTGGGCGACAGTCGGAATGTCAGCGAGACGTCGTTAACAATATGGCTGAACGGCGTGTAATCAGACAGGTGGATCGTCTGGGCGGCGGCATTTTTCACGATGGTCTTCTCCTGAATGTACCGGCCAAAGGTTAGTGCTTGGTTTGCGGCGCGACAACCGGGTGTTTGGGATGAAAATTTTGCTAGTTTCCAAGCCAAAAATACGCCATTCCGGTAGAGACCATTTTTCAAGGGGACGGATATGTCAGATCGTGTGGAACGCCAGGGCTTGCAGGTTGCCGCGCAACTTGCGGATTTCATTGAGGTAAATGCGCTTCCGGGTACGGGTGTGAAGGCCGATGATTTCTGGACGGGCCTGTCCGCATTGGTGCATGATCTGGGGCCAAAGAACCGCGCGCTGCTGGCAAAGCGGGAAGACTTGCAGGGGCAGATTGACGCCTGGCATGTCGCGCGGCGCGGGCAAGAGCATGACGCTGTCGCATATGAGGCGTTCCTGCGCGAGATTGGCTATCTGCTGGATGAGGGTCCGGATTTTTCGATTGATACCCAAAACGTTGATCCCGAGATTGCAACGATCGCCGGGCCGCAACTGGTCGTGCCGATCACCAACGCACGGTATTCTCTGAACGCCGCCAATGCCCGGTGGGGCAGTTTTTATGACGCGCTTTATGGCACCGACGCTTTGGGTGATCTGCCAACGGGCAAGGGCTATGACGCGGCACGCGGCGCACGGGTAATTGCCCGCGCCAAGGCACATCTGGATGCCGCCGTGCCGCTGGCGGGGGGCAGTTGGGCCGGGGTCAGCAATATCCGCGTCGAAGGTGGCGCGCTGATTGTTGACAGCGAAGTTGGCGAAACCGGGCTGGCAGATCCGTTGCAGTTTGTTGGTTATCGGGACGGGAAAAACATAAGAATTCTGTTGCAAAAGAATAAGTTGCACATCGAAATTGTTGTAAATCCGAATAGCGATATTGGTCGCGATGATCCGGCTGGCATCGCCGATGTTCGTCTTGAAAGCGCGATGTCCGCGATCATGGATTGCGAAGACAGTGTTGCGGCGGTCGATGCTGAAGAAAAAGTGCAGGCCTATACAACATGGCTGGGCCTGATGAAGGGTGATCTGGCCGAAGAAGTTACCAAAGGTGGCAAGACGTTCACCCGCAAGCTTAACGATGATGTGACCTATCAGGCCCCCGGTGGCGGCGAGATCACGATGAAGGCCCGCGCGCTGATGTTGATCCGCAATGTTGGCCATCTGATGACCAACCCGGCGATTTTGGATCGTGACGGACTGGAGATCGGCGAAGGCCTGATGGACGCAATGGTCACGACGATGATCGCGATGCATGATTTGCAGCGTGATGGGGGAAACTCGGCGCATGGGTCGGTCTATGTGGTGAAGCCCAAGATGCATGGTCCCGAAGAAGTTGCCTTTGCTGACGAGATTTTCGGCGCGGTTGAGGCCTCTCTTGGCCTGCCAGCCAACACCGTAAAACTGGGGATCATGGATGAGGAACGGCGCACCTCGGCGAACCTTATGGAATGTATCCGGGCCGCAAAATCGCGCGTCGCCTTTATTAATACCGGGTTTCTGGACCGCACCGGGGATGAAATTCACACCTCGATGGAAGCGGGACCGATGGTGCGCAAGGGCGAGATGAAAAATTCGACCTGGATCACATCTTATGAAGATCGCAATGTCGATATCGGGCTGGCTTGTGGTTTGCAGGGGCGGGCACAGATAGGCAAGGGCATGTGGGCTGCGCCTGATTTGATGGGCGATATGCTGGAACAAAAGATCGCTCATCCGAAGGCGGGTGCAAACTGCGCTTGGGTGCCATCGCCAACTGCCGCCACGTTGCATGCGACGCATTATCATTTGGTGGATGCATTTGCCCGCCAAAACGAAATTGCCGCAGGCGGTCCACGTGGCAGCCTGAACGATTTGTTAACCATCCCGCTCGCCAAGGGCGTCAACTGGTCCGACGATGAGATCCGCGCAGAGGTTGAAAACAACGCGCAGGGCATTCTGGGATATGTAGTGCGCTGGATTGATCAGGGCGTCGGTTGCTCGAAAGTTCCCGACATCCATGATGTGGGCCTGATGGAAGACCGCGCGACCTGTCGGATTTCATCACAGGCGCTGGCCAACTGGTTGCATCACGGGGTGATCAGCGAGGCACAGGTGATGGCCGGGTTGAAAAAAATGGCGGCAGTCGTGGACCGCCAGAACGCGGGGGATGCAGCCTATACCAACATGGCGCCGGGGTTTGACGGCGTTGCGTTCAAAGCGGCCTGCGATCTGGTGCTCAAAGGGCGGGTTCAGCCATCCGGTTATACCGAGCCGGTTCTGCACGCCCGCCGACTGGAGTTAAAGGCGCAGGCCTAGGACCGATGAGCGTTCGCCGCGCTGCGTCAGCCACCGACACACGAATTATTGCGCCGCGCGCTGCGAAATTGATCTTTTTTCGCCAGTTACAATGCACTATACGTTCGCCCAAAGCGCGGAGAGGGACATCATGACACGACCCGTTGTTGGCATTATTGGCAACAGTCACCTGATTAATAACGAATACAGCATCCACGGCGGCGGCATGCATAACTCGACCGCTGTCTCCAAGGTTTCCGATTGCCTGCCACTGGTCATTCCGACCGACCCGGCGCTGGTGAATATCGCCGATCTGATGGAGGCTTGTGATGGGTTCCTGTTCACCGGCGGTCGGGCAAATGTTCACCCCGAACTATATGATGAGCCCCCGACCGAGGCGCATGGCACGTTTGATCCGGGCCGCGATGCGGTTGCTTTGCCGCTAATCCGGGCTTGCGTTGAAAACGGCCAGCCGATTTTGGCCGTGTGTCGGGGTTTTCAGGAATTGAACGTGGCAATGGGCGGATCGCTTTACCCGGAAATCCGCGATTTGCCGGGGCGGATGAACCACCGGATGCCGCCGGATGGCACGATGGAAGAAAAATTTGCGCTGCGCCACTGTGTGCGTTTCACCAAAGGCGGCGTGTTTGACCGGCTGATGGGATCGGACGCGGTGATGACCAATACGTTGCACGGGCAGGGCATCAAGGATGCGGGTAAGCGGATTGTCATCGACGGCTATGCGGACGACGAAACGCCCGAGGCGATTTACGTCGAAGGCGCGCCGGGCTTCACGCTGGGGGTTCAGTGGCACCCGGAATGGAACGCCGCCAACGATCCGGTATCGCGCCCGCTGTTTACGGCGTTTGGCGATGCGGCACGCAGCTGGAAATCTGGCAGGGCGCGGCCTGCGTTGAAAACTGCATGATTGGCGAATACTAAGAGGATCACCATGTCATTGGAATTCCTTCTAACGTCGCTGGTCGTCGTGCTTTTACCCGGAACCGGCGTTATTTACACCTTGGCAATCGGCCTTGGCCGCGGTTTCAGGGCCAGCGTTGCCGCCGCCTTTGGCTGCACCCTTGGTATCCTCCCAGCGGCCGTTGCAAGCATCATTGGACTTGCGGCCTTGCTGCATACCAGCGCCATGGCATTTCAGATCATCAAATACCTTGGTGTGGCATATCTGTTCTACATGGCATGGAAAATTCTGAACGATAAAAGTGTTATGCAGGTGACGGAAAACAAAGAGAAATCCGGTTTCTACCGGATCGCCATGACAGGGACATTGCTTAATATTCTCAACCCCAAACTATCCCTGTTCTTTTTGGCATTTCTGCCGCAGTTCATTGCACAAAATTCGGCCAATGCGACGGCTTCGCTGGTGTGGCTGGCCGTAATATTCATGGCAATGACTTTCATTGTATTTGTGATCTACGGAGCCTGTGCCGCCTATGCGAGAGATTACGTGATCCAGCGCCCGTCGGTGATGAATTGGATCAAGCGCTGCTTTGCCGGAACCTTTGGTTTCCTCGGCGCAAAGCTTGCGTTTTCGAACTAAAATTAAGTCGAATCTAGGGCCTGAATTTCGCCGTCTGCCCTCTAAGTCACCGCCGACCTTGCATGAAACTCTGGCCGGTCCCATGCGCCACTTTCCAGAATATCCGCCAAGATACGCGCCGCGCCGATCACCTCATCCTCACCGATATAAAGCGGTGTAAAGCCAAACCGCATCAGATCCGGCGCGCGGAAATCGCCGATGACGCCGCGCGCGATCAGTGCCTGCATGCAGGGATAGCCGTGCTCAAACCGGAACGACACCTGACTGCCCCGCTGTGTGCCATCGCGCGGCGAGGCGAGCTGTAACTGCGGGCAGGTGGCCTCAACCCGTTCGATGAACATGTCACACAGTTGGATCGACCGGGCGCGCACGTCGGCGATGTCGGCGTGGTCCCAGACGTCGAGCGCTGCATCAAGTGCTGCCATTTGCACGATTGCCGGGGTGCCGACGCGCATCCGGGAAATGCCGGGGGCCGGGTGGTAGGTCAGATCAAAATCAAACGGTGCGTCATGGCCCAGCCAGCCGGAAAGGGCCGGGGTTGCGGTGTCGGAATGTTCGGGCGCGACATAGATGAACGCCGGGCCGCCGGGGCCGGAGTTTAGGTATTTATAGGTGCAGCCAACGGCGAAATCGGCCTTGCATGTGGTGACATCGACCGGCAGCGCGCCTGCCGAATGGGCCAGATCCCAGACCGTCAGTGCGCCGACGCTGTGGGCGTGTTGGGTCAGGGCTGCCATGTCGTGTAAGCGCCCGGTGCGATAGTCCACCTCGGTCAGCATCAGGACCGCGATTTCGTCGTCCAGTGCCGCCGCGACGTCTTCCGGCGCTACGGTTTTTAACACATAATCTGGCCCCAAAGTGCGGGCCAGCCCCTCGGCCATATAAAGGTCGGACGGAAAGTTGCCGGTATCGCTTAGGATGATGCGCCGGTCCGGGCGCAGCGCCAGCGCGGACGCCAGCGCCTGATAGACTTTGATCGACAATGTGTCGCCCAGAACCACGCTGCCTTGGGGCGCGCCGATCAGCTTGCCAATCCGGTCGCCAAGGCGCGTAGGCAGGTCCATCCAGCCGGCCTTGTTCCAGCCGGTGATAAGCATTTCACCCCATTCATCGTTCAGGGTCTTTTGCACCCGTGCAGGGGCCGCCTTGGGCAGTGGACCAAGCGAGTTTCCGTCAAGATAAATCATGCCCTCGGGCAGGTCGAACATTGCCTTAGTGGCGGCAAAGTCGGTCATATTTGGCCGCCGGCGATTTCAATCGCCTGACCGTTCACGCTGCCCGATCCGGGGCCGCACAGCCAAAGCGCGGCGGCGGCAACTTCGGACGGGGCGATCAGGCGTTTGTGGCGGTTTGCGCTGACCATGATATCCATGGCTTCGGCGTCGCTCAGGCCGGCACGTTGTTTTATAGATGTCACGTTTTGGTCGACAATCGGGGTATCCACGTAGCCCGGACAAATCGCGTTGAAGGTGATCGGACCACCGATATAATCCTCTGACAACCCGCGGATAAGCCCGACCAGCCCATGTTTGGAAGCAGTATAGGCGCAGCCCCCTTTCAAGCCCCTGAGGCCAGCCATCGAAGCCATGCCGATCACGCGGCCCCAATCCTGCCCTCGCATCGAGATCAGACTTTCGCGGATCGCCAGGAACGCACCGTCCAGATTGATTGACATCATAGTGCGCCAGAATTCCATGTCAGTTTTGTGAATTGGGCGCCCCTCGGCGATGCCCGCATTCGCAACACAGATCGCAACCGGACCATGCGCAGCGGCGGCGGCGGCTATACCGTCCACGACCTGCGTTTCATCCGCGACATCCATGACGCGGGCATGAATGCCCGGATGGGTCTGGGCCGCTTTTTCCAACACGTCGCCCCGGCGTCCGGTGATCGTAACTGATGCGCCGTTTTCGGCCAGCGCTTGTGCGATTGCCAGTCCGATCCCGGTGCCACCACCGGTGACCAATGCGTGTTTGCCATTGAGCATGCGAATATTCCTTTGACCAAACTTCATTTGATGCCCGCCCCGCGGGTCAGGATTGGCAGCACAGTATCGCAACCAAGTGTTGCTGCAAGGGGGCATACCGGCAAGCATTTCTCGACAAGGTGGCGCAAATACCCAATAACGTATCTGCGCCAGCGCAGCATCGTCGCGGCGTTGAAATTTGCAAAAGGAACAGTGATGAACAGCCTTGATCTTCCGCCAGTATGGCTGGCCTTTTTTATGGCTATTGCGTTTGTTGTTTCGCGCTTTGTGCCCGGACTGGCGTTTGATCTGCCGATGCAAGGGGTTGTTACGCTGGTAATTTTTGTGGCTGGTCTGGTGCTGATGGCGGCGGCAGTCTACGAATTGACCCGAGCCAAGACCACGTTCATTCCTAAGCGCGATCCTAATGCTCTGGTGACGTCCGGTGTGTTCCGCCTGACCCGCAATCCGATCTATCTGGGGGACGCTTTGGTGCTGACCTCGACCGTGCTTTGGTTGAACAGTGGGGTCGGTCTGATTTTGGTTCCGGCCTTCGTTTGGGTAATTCAGCAAAGATTTATCAACGCCGAAGAGGCGACGCTAAAAAAGAAATACGCATCACAGTTTGATGGTTGGGCGAAAAAAACCCGCAGATGGGTGTAAATTAGCGCAAACATCCCAAGGTCCGGCCTTGCGAGGCGTTTTCGCGGGGTGATAAGATTTCATGATTAAGCAACGGGCCAAACGGCGCGAAACAGGGGGCAGAGACAGTTGAAAATCGGTGTACCTAAGGAAAGTTTTCCCGGCGAAGCGCGGGTTGCAATGACGCCCGACAGCGCGTTGCAGTTGCAAAAACTGGGTTATGAGTGCGCAATTCAATCTGGTGCCGGTGCTGCAGCCGGGTTTTCAGATGCATTGTATAAGGCCGCTGGCGTCGAGATCATCAAATCCGCCGCTGCCCTGTGGAAAAGCGTTGATGTGCTGGCCAAGGTCCGCCCGCCAAGTGACACCGAGGCCAAGCGCCTGCGCAAAGGCCTGACGCTGGTGTCATTCTTTTACCCCGGCCAAAACGAAGAGCTGATGGAACTGGCGCGCGACAAGGGCACCAACGTTATCGCGATGGACATGGTGCCCCGGATCAGCCGGGCGCAAAAAATGGATGCGCTGTCGTCGATGGCCAATATCGCTGGCTACCGCGCGGTGATCGATGCGGGCAACAACTTTGGCCGCTTCTTTACCGGTCAGGTCACAGCGGCGGGCAAGGTTCCCCCGGCCAAGGTTCTGGTGGTCGGTGCCGGTGTTGCCGGGCTGGCGGCGATCGGCACGGCGACCTCGCTTGGCGCGATCACTTACGCTTTTGATGTGCGCCCGGAAGTGGCTGAACAGATTGAAAGCATGGGCG
>JAHRVC010000039.1 GCA_019090885.1 Marinosulfonomonas sp. | reverse complement strand
TCACTCCAATCGAGGCCGACATCCCCCCCGGCACCGAAATGAAATCAACCACCGTGCGCGAGGCCCTGCGCGACGCTATGGCCGAAGAAATGCGGCGCGATGAAACGGTTTACCTGATGGGCGAAGAAGTCGCCGAATATCAGGGTGCTTATAAAATTTCCCAAGGGTTGCTGGACGAATTCACCTCCAAACGCGTCATCGACACGCCGATCACCGAACACGGATTTGCCGGGATCGCAGTCGGCGCGGCCTTTGGCGGATTGAAACCGATTGTCGAGTTTATGACCTTTAACTTTGCCATGCAGGCGATGGATCAAATCATCAACTCCGCCGCCAAGACGCGCTATATGTCGGGCGGCCAGATGGGCGCGCAGATGGTATTTCGCGGCCCCAACGGCGCTGCCGCCCGGGTCGGTGCCCAGCACAGCCAGGATTACGCCGCATGGTATGCGCATATTCCCGGCCTGAGGGTGGTCATGCCCTATAGTGCGGCAGACGCCAAAGGCCTGCTGAAAACCGCGATCCGCGATCCCAATCCGGTGATCTTTCTGGAAAATGAAATCCTTTACGGCCAGTCCTTCGACGTGCCGGTTCTGGACGATTACACTGTGCCGTTTGGCAAGGCCAAAATCTGGCGCGAGGGGACGGATGTCACCATCGTCAGCTTTGGTATCGGCATGACCTACGCGCTCGAGGCCGCCGATGCTCTGGCCGCCGACGGTATATCAGCCGAGGTGATCGATCTTCGCACCCTGCGCCCGATCGACTATGAAACGGTGATCCGTTCGGTGCAGAAAACCAATCGCTGCGTGACCGTCGAAGAAGGCTTTCCCATTGGTTCCATCGGAAACCACCTGAGCGCCAAGATCATGACCGAGGCGTTTGACTATCTCGACGCCCCAGTGATCAACTGCACCGGCAAAGACGTGCCAATGCCCTACGCGGCCAATCTTGAAAAACTGGCCCTGATAACCACCAAAGACGTGATCGAGGCGGTTAAATCCGTCACATACCGCTAAGGGGACTACGCCATGCCAATCGAAATTCTCATGCCCGCGCTTTCACCCACGATGGAAGAAGGCACACTGGCCAAATGGTTGGTAAAAGAGGGCGACAGCGTTGCCTCTGGCGACCTGCTGGCTGAAATCGAGACCGACAAGGCCACGATGGAATTTGAAGCCGTGGACGAAGGGGTCGTCGGCAAATTGCTGGTGGCTGACGGAACCGAAGGCGTCAAAGTAAACACCGCCATCGCGATCCTGCTGGAAGACGGCGAAAGCGTTGATGATGCTGTTACAACGCCACCCGCTGCCGCAAAACCTACTGCCGCGCCAGAAGTTTCAGCCCCGGTGCCAGTTGCCGTCAGCGCACCACCCGTGGCGCAAAAAGGCGGATCCCGCATTTTCGCCTCACCACTGGCCCGGCGCATCGCGGCTGACAAAGGCCTTGACCTGAACACCGTCGCAGGGTCCGGCCCGCATGGGCGCATCGTAAAGGCGGATGTGTCCGGTGCAGCTGTTACAAAACCTGCCCCGGCCGCAGCACCACCAACCCTTGCCGCAGGCCCGGCCACTGATGTGGTCCTGAAAACCTACGCCGATCGCGAATATCAGGAAATTCCGCTGAACGGCATGCGCAAAATCATCGCCGCCCGCCTGACCGAGGCCAAACAGACGATCCCGCATTTCTATCTGCGCCGCGATATTCAGCTGGACGCATTGCTCGCCTTCCGCTCACAGATCAACAAACAACTGGCGGCCCGCGATATAAAACTGTCGGTGAATGATTTCATCATCAAGGCTTGTGCTCTGGCCCTGCAACAGGTGCCCGCGGCCAACGCCGTCTGGGCAGGGGATCGGATACTGCAACTGACGCCATCGGATGTCGCCGTTGCGGTTGCGATTGAGGGCGGGTTGTTCACGCCCGTGCTGCGCGACGCCGATACAAAATCGCTGTCTTCTTTATCCACCGAAATGAAAGACCTCGCTACCCGCGCCCGCGACCGCAAGCTGGCCCCGCACGAATATCAGGGCGGCAGCTTTGCCATTTCCAATCTCGGCATGATGGGCATCGACAATTTCGACGCTGTCATAAACCCACCGCACGGGGCCATTCTGGCCGTCGGCGCAGGGGCGAAAAAACCGATTGTTGGGGAAGATGGCGAACTTGGCATAGCCACGGTCATGTCAGTGACACTGTCAGTGGATCACCGGGTAATTGACGGCGCGCTTGGGGCCGAATTACTGGCCGCGATCAAAGGCAACCTGGAAAACCCGATTGCAATGCTGGTCTAACAACAAAAGTACACGCTTTATCCGCCAGTTGATCTGCCTCAAGGCTCAGCACTTTGCGCCATGTAATCTACGCCCGATTACACAAGGAGCGGACGATGAACTGGACAAAAGAGCTTGCAACCACGAATGCCAACCTTGCCGGTTACCGGGCTGTCCAGTCGGACACGGCGCGCGGGTTTAGCGCTTTGCACCAAGGCGCAATGGCACCGGGACAGCTTGATGTAAAACACAAAGAACTGATGGCACTGGCAATCGGGATCGCCCAACAGTGTACCGATTGTATCGGCTTTCATGTCAAAGCGGCCGTCAAAGCCGGTGCTAGCCGGGATGAAATAGCCGAAACAATCTCGGTCTGCGTGATGATGGGGGGCGGGCCGTCTTATATGTATGGGGTAAAGGCGCTGGAAGCTTTCGACCAGCTTTGCACGTGAACCAACAATCGATTAGCTTGGATCAGTTTCCGGCCCCGCACTGCCACTTAGCAGTTGATCCATCGTGATTGCCGGCTGATCGCAGCCCGCTTCACCGACGATCTTGGCCGGAACACCCGCCACAGTCTTGCACGGTGGAACATCATCCAGCACAACCGACCCTGCGGCTATCCGGCTGCAATTCCCAACCTGAATATTACCCAGAACCTTCGCGCCCGCACCGATCAACACGCCATCACCAATTTTGGGATGCCGGTCGTCGTCTTCTTTACCAGTGCCGCCAAGCGTCACCGAATGCAGCATCGAAACATTGTCACCAACAACCGCCGTTTCACCGATAACTATCGAATGGGCATGGTCAATCATGATCCCCTGCCCGACAACTGCCGCTGGATGAATATCAATTCCAAACTGCTCGGACACCCGCATCTGAATGAAATAACTCAGGTCACGCCGTCCGGTTTCAAATAGCCAATGGGCCACGCGATAGGCCTGAATGGCCTGAAATCCCTTGAAATACAAAAGCGGCTGAATAAACCGATGGCACGCCGGGTCACGTTCATAAACAGCCATGATATCGGCGCGCGCCTTTTGGCCCAGCAGCGGATCGGTGATATAGGCCTCATCCGCAATTTCGCGCAACAATTGCTCGGACATTTCCGCCGAGGCCAGCTTTTGCGCAATCCGATAAGCCAAAGCTTTTTCAAGGCTGTCATGGTGCAGGACACAAGCATGAACCAGCCCGCCCAAAAGCGGCTCGTTGGCCACCGCCTTCAGCCCCTCGTCGCGTATCTGCGACCAGACCGGATCGACTTGTGCCAAAATTTTGCGCGTTTCAACCATTTGATTTTCCTCTGTAGCCCTGCCAATTTACTACAGATAGGAAGTTTGCACAAAGCTGAAAGTGTGATGTGAGG
>JAHRVC010000038.1 GCA_019090885.1 Marinosulfonomonas sp. | reverse complement strand
TCCTCTGTAGCCCTGCCAATTTACTACAGATAGGAAGTTTGCACAAAGCTGAAAGTGTGATGTGAGGTATTTCGGCAATGAATGAAACCAAACTGACCGAATTTCGCACCCGCCTGCACGATATGGCCGATGATCTGGACCGTCAGGACGATCGCGGACAGGACAGCCAGAAAACGGTCACCCTCGATCAGCAATCGGTTGGCCGCCTTAGCCGCATGGATGCAATCCAGCAACAAGCGATGGCAAAGGCCACCCAAGCCCGCCGCAACCAGATGCACATGCGGATAAAATCAGCACTTTCGCGCATTGAAGACGGTGAATTCGGCTATTGCGTGCAATGCGGTGACGACATTTCCGCCGCCCGTCTGGATCTGGACCCAAGCATTCCGATCTGTATGTCCTGCGCCAAAGCTTAGCCCCCTTTACGCACTCGGCAGATTAAGCCGCAGCAAGTGCACCGCCATACGCACCTCTCCGCCAGCAAAATCTCCGCCCTCTCCGCTCAGCAACAAATCCGTCGCGGAATAATAGGTTTGCGGCGACCCGGTCAGCCCACGCACCCAAGCCCCCTGCGACACGCCCAGGCTGCCGCCATATCGGTTGTCAGACGTTGCAACACCCAGCCGCCAACTGCTCAGCGTTCCACTGATCGCCGTCAAAACCCGCCCCGTCACACCCAAAACGATCGAATGCGCCGGGATCGCGGCAACCAGCGAACTTGTCGTGCCCGCGCCGATCACATGGTCATATTCCAGCACTTCCTGAACGGTCGCCGCGTTATTGGACGACAGGGCAACGCCACCTGCCAGCCAGCCTCCGCCATCAAACATCGCAAAACTCTGCACGTCTTGGACCCATGCCTTCCAGCCCCGCAGCGGCACCGCAAAGACCCAGCCACCGTTGGAATAAATCGCGACCTCACCATCATGCCCGGCCCATTCGTTCACGCCACCGACGGCAATTGCGTAACAATCCCCATCACTCGCCAGCGCGGGCGGCGTAGTGGTTGTAGCCGACGCCAAAACCAACTGCCCCAGCCCATCCAGCAAAACCAAAGCTTCGTTCACCGTGATATGTTTTTGTGCCTGCGCGGCCTGTAACAGCGGCAGACCCAGTCGGGGTGTATTAGTCATCTAAATCAATCCTTCTGAAAAGTCCGGCACCGAACCGGGATGAAACCTGAGCAATATCAATGGTGTAAGGCCCCGAAATACCGTCACTAGCACGCATGGCAGCGGTGTAGTCCCACGCCGGGGTTGCTGTGGTAACCTCACGCAGGATCGAGCCACCCTGCACCACCCGAACCAGATAGCTTTCGCTGTCCTCGCCCAACGGCACCTCGACCGATTGCCAACTGTCCCCGTCAATCCGTGTCCGGCGCACCCAGCGGACACCTCGCGTTCCGGCCCCATCCAGCGGCGCACGCAAATGCACCGGCGCCAAGGGCCGCAGCCCAATGCCATCAAACGCCTCAACCGCATGGCTAAAGGACGGATCATCATAGGTCCGGCTTGCAGGCCCAATACGGTAATGGCGCGCCAATCCACGTTCAGCCAAAGCCACATCAAGCTGGGTCTGGGTGCCATCAAGCAGCACAAACTGGCTGCCAGCGGGCCAAGCCGCCGCCGGCAAAGCATCCGTTCCCGCCTGTCCCCTGATCCGCCCGGAAATATCGTAAACACCCTCGGACACCAAAACCACATCCGTGAACTGAAACACCTCCCAGTTGGCAGCGCTCCCATCCCCAATCGCGGCAATATTGCTGCCGTTCAAAACATCCGCCAGCGATGCCGAAGACAGCGCGCCGGACCCCAGTTTAACCCGCAGCGCCGGTCCCCGATCCAGAACACCGTGGCGCGCCGGGGCCAAGGTTGTTAGCGTCTCACCAAGGGTCGATTGCGCCGCGATCACCTTGTTCAAAACATAACCGCTGTCACTGGCTGAACTATAAACCGCCACCGATCCAGGCCACGGGTCCGCCGTGACGGCGATATGAGGCTCGTGCTCCGCCTCGTCACCGCGCAACAGCGGCAAATCCATGAACAGCGAATAAATCGGGATCGGTGCTGCGAACGGGCGCGGTTCACTCACCAGATCGGCGCTATCACTGGCCTGATAAATCTCTGGCTCTACCCGGACCGCCTCGACCATCTGCGCGTTTGATTGCGTCACCCGGTCAATGCGGTAAAGCGCGGTTTCCTCACCATCATCCCATGACACCACGTCACCTGCGCCGGTCTCAATCTCGGACAATGGCAACGAAAAGCGCACTGAATCCCGCGCCACACGGGACTCTGACAACCACCGCTCTGTCGTCGCCCGCGCCTCATTGCGCGTCAAAAGCAGCGGGAATTCCGTTTGCGACACCAATTCCGACGTTTCATCCGGGAACACCGCCTCTTCGCTGCGCGCATCATAATCGCCGTCCGCATCAAGAAAATGCAGGCGAACCCGTCCAACCGTTTCGGCCTCGGGAACCCGGGCTTTCTCAACCGGGCTGTCTTGTTCCTCAAGCCACGCCAGCGTGTCCGGCCCGACACTCACATCCGCAATCCCGGTCCGGTTGCGGAAAATCAAACGCCCGTCCCGCTCAACCGCTTCAAACCCAAAGGCAAGCATCAACGGCTGCAACGCCGCCCGCGCACCGTCCACATCCGACACGACATAGCCGCGCAGATAGCCATAAAGCGCGCTGACATCGATGTCGCTGACACCCGAACGCACACATATTTCACCCACAACATCAGCCAAAGCACGCGCCGTTGTGCGCCCGTTCAGCCAATGACCGCGAAAATAGTTTTCGGCATCCGACCAACGATCCGAAATATGGGGGAAAAACGGATAGGGTCGCACATCCCAGGCCCAGACATGCGTGCGCGACGTATCCACCATTGGCGCCCCATAAACCCCGGACACCGGGTTATTTGCGCCATCTCCCCAAAATTCAAACATCGCCCGCAGATATTGCATCTGCATCAGATCATCGCGCCGCCCGTCAGAATACTTCGGCAGACCCGATTCAGACGACTTAACATCAAGGAACCTATTGGGCTGATTGGTGCCCTTATCAATCGCCGCACAGCCAATTTCCATAAACCAGATTGGCTTGCTTTCGGGCAGCCAAGCCGTCGGATTGGGCGACCGCACACCCCCAATCCGCTCATGGTGCGCATTGGACCACCAACTGCGAATATCCTTATAGCGATAGACCCACGGCTCGCCATGTGCTCCGTCGGTAATCGGCGAGCGCAATTGAAACGCTTCCGCCTGCGGGTTGGCATAATACCAGTCAAACCCCTCGCCCCCGGCGATATTCGATTTCAGGTATTCGGTGTTATAAATTGCGCCCCAATGGGCATCCGCGTGGGTCGTCCCATCGCGCCAGTCCGACATCGGCATGTAATTGTCGATGCCGACAAAATCTATCTCGGGGTCTGACCACAGCCCATCCAGATGGAACAAAACATCGCCCGATCCGTCTTGCGGATGATAGCCAAAATACTCCGACCAATCAGCAGCATAGCCAATCTTTGTGCCAGCCCCCAGAATGACCCGCACATCTGCCGCCAGCTGCACCAACGCCTCAACAGCTGGGAAATTACCACTTGCGCCGCGAACCTGCGTTAACCCACGCATTTCCGACCCGATACAAAAAGCCTCCACGCCACCGGCCAGCGCACAAAGATGCGCATAATGCAAAATGAACCGCCGATAAGACCACTCGGCCGGGCCGCTATAACCAACCGTGTCAGGGCCGGACGTAAAATCGCCAACCTGCGCCGACCCAAAAAATGCCGCGACCTCGGCCTCTGCTCCAGCCGTCTGATCCGGGCTACCCGCCTGCGCCGGCGCACCCGACAAAGTGATCCGCCCGCGCCACGGCAACGCAGGCTGATCTGCTGCCTCGCTCCAGGGGTCAGTCAGGCCGTTTCCAGCCAGTTGATCCATTAAAATGAATGGATAAAACACCACCGACGTGCCACCCGCCGCCATTTCCTTAATCGCTTCAACAAGCGACTGATCCGTCGCCGTCCCGCCGTAAATTGCCCGCCCGTCGATCTGTGGAACCAACGGTGCGCCCGACCGCGAAACACCGGAAACACTCCAGCTCATGCCTTTGCCGTCCACCTGCGCCTGCTCGACCTTGGGGCGTATCTCGGCCCGATCACAGCGCAGATCATCACCAAACCAGGACACAACCAGCGACGCCGAACCACAGTTGGGCAGTTCCTCAGTTAGCGCCTCATAGGATGTCGCAAAATCGCTCTTGCCACTGGGGGAATTAATATTGGCCGCCTCGACCTTGCCTACACCGTGATCCAGATAGACCGGGCTCGTCGCCAGCGCGTATTCACCCGACCCCGGGATCAACGCGACACCCTGAACCCCATTCGCCGGATCAACCGCCAAATCACCAGCATTCACCTGCGCGGGGCGCATCACCTCGAAATTCAGCTGCGGCACCCGGTTGCCAAACTGCCCAAGATCCAGATCTTCCAGCACCACATAAGCAATGCCTCGATAGGCAGGAACAGAACCCGCGCCTTCAACCGCCTCGATTTTCGGGTCCGGGATTTGATCCTCACGACCCCGATAAACGCGCATATTTAGATCATCGCGCGCAATTTCCTGCCCATCGGCCCAAACCCGGCCAATGCGGGTAATCTCGCCTTCGCACAAAGCAACCGCCAGCGAGACAGAATAGGAATATTCCCGCACCTTTGGCGTTGCGGGCGCGCCCTTGCCACCACCACCGCTGGTCGAAACCGTTTCCACAAACCGCGACGCCCAGATCACCTGCCCGGCCATCCGCATGCGCCCATAGATATGCGCAATATCACCGCCCTCGCCAGCACCACTCAACCGGAACCGGTCGACCCGGGGCGTTGAAACCACCTCCGAACCGGCCCCCATCAGCCGCTGGTCAATCACCCGGCCAACCGTTGCGCCAATAGCCCTCCCGATCACCATCGAAGACAGCCCCAGAACGCCGCCGCCAACCGAGGCACCCGCCGCCGCCCCTACAGCCGATAATATGATCGTTGCCATCAGACTCTCCTGCTTGGAAATTCAAAAACCGCCACAATCCGGCGGCGCCAGGGATCACTCAGGGCGTTTTCGACAACCCCGTGCCCTGCGAAGGAATGAATAAATGTTGGCTCGGGTCCGTCGCACCCGACAATGCCCAAATGCTTGGCAACACCACCGCTGCGCATACGAAACAGGATCACATCCCCCGCCCGCAATTCATCCCCTGATTTTTCGACGAAAAATCGCGCCGTCGCGCGCCAAAGAACCTCATCGCGCTGCGGCTCGGACCAGTCTTGCGAATAGGGCGGAACAACCTCTGGCTCGGCCCCGACATACTCGCGCCAAACCCCGCGGATCAACCCAAGGCAATCCGCGCCAGCCCCGGCAACCGAGGCCTGATGCACATAAGGCGTCCCAATCCAGCTGCGGGCAATTTCCACCACATCACCCGACATCACGAATTCAGGCTCCCGCCGTCATTCACACCATCACGCTTGGGTACACTGATCTGCCAGTCTTCGCCCGGAAGCGTCGGGAAACCCCGAAAATTCAGCAGGTTACTGAACTTCAACCGACAGGTATCGGCACGCTTATCGCACCCCGCCTCAAGCCGCACCATGTCGCCCACTGCCAGATCCGCCCGCAGCGCCTGCCACAACTCAATATCGCGGCCCACATCCGTTAGGCGATCGTTCTTCACTATCCCGGTAAGTCCCGCCGCCGCACCACTTTCAACCACCAGCCGCCCACGCTCAAACCACCGATCTTCAAATCCGCTCAAAGCCGCAAAATGCAGCGCCTTGCCGTCACTGATGCTTTCCACCGGCAGGCTCGTGCCATAGCCAGCCTGCGCCAGATCAAAACCACAACGCGCATCACCCAACACCGCCGGGCAAGATTTCTGATAGACCCGCCCCTGCGGCTGGTTCAATGCCTCGGTCAGTCCGCGCAACTCTGCCTGAAACGCCCCGGCACTGCGCTGTATCTCACCGATAGTGCCGCCAAACTGCACCATCCGCTGCCCGGTATCAGCCCAGTTCACCAACCACGCCTGAACCTGCGCACCATCATAACGCCCGGCCAGAACATCCGCCTCGGTCACTGCCGAATGGCTGAGAATACCCAATGCCTCGCTGTTATCCACCGCCAAGCCGGTTGTTTGCTCTAACGCCCGCGCGCTCATCCCGCTGTCGGCGACAAAAGCGATGCCGTCAAAATTCAGCGCCACATCATGATCCGTGAAGCCCAGCACCACACCATCCCGACGTGTGAGCGCCCAACACCGACAGACCGAGGTCGCGCCGCTCGCCAGATGCGCCTTGAAATCTACAGACAGCGCCATCAGATCCGCACCTCGACCACCGGCACATTGGGCACTTCCCCAGCCTGAAAACTGGCCACCGAGGTCTGTATCCGGTCAATGTCAAACCGCACCGGGACGTCAAACTCAAACCCGGCCGTTATGTCCGCATTTTCCTCGGGCGGATGCTCAAAATGGATCACGCCGGTATCCACATTCACATCAAAATGGATCGTCTCAACCTGCGGAGCCCCGGCAATTCCGATCGCGACAGTGCCCAACACCGGCTTGGCAATCGGGCGCGCGTAAACCGACCCACCCGAGGCATAGGATTTAATCAACTGAAAATCCGTTGTCAGCCCGTCCCCAAAGGCAATCACCTGATCGCCAAACGTCACATCGCCCGACGCCGCGCAAGATTTGTGATCCGCCCAGTCCTTCCAGCGAAACCCATAAAGCTGCCCCTGACGCGCCTCATAAAACGCAATCAGCGTTTCCACGTCATCAAGCGAACGCATCCCCAGCCCCGCATCATAGCGTCGCCGCGAATGCGCCCAGGGTGAATTGCGTTCCTCAAACCCGTTGGCCAGCGTCACAATTTCGGTGCGCCGCTCTGGCCCACCAACCGAGCCAAAGCTCAGGTTGGCCGGAAATCTAACCTCGTGAAAGCTCATGTCTGCTCCTTACCGATTGCGCTGCCCGCGCCCCATTGCCCGGCCCAACTGGGCGGCAATCTGGCTTTGTGAACGCCTAAATCCTTCGGCATCCGGTGTGTTGATATTCATCGTGATATTGACCGGCCGCGCGCCGCCCTCGCTGCGCACACCAAGCCGCCCGTCAGCCCCGCGTGACAGCGGCATGATCGCCTCTGGCCCCGCTTCGCCCATCAGGCCCGTGCCGCCACGCATCGGAAAGCTAACCGGCCCCGAAACAATGCCGCCACTGGCAAAGGGCATCACCCGTCCCTGCGAAAAACTCGCGCCTTTTTCAAACGGCAGCAAAGCGCCAATGACGCTTTCGATCCCGCCCGCAAACAACCCACCGATATGCCCGGTTACCGGCTTTAACGCCGCCGAGTAAGCCGCGTTCAGCATTGAGTCCCCAAGGCTTTTCAGCGCATCCGACAATCGGTCCCCATCAAACACCAAACCGTCGATTGCCCCACGCAATCCCCTGCTGATCCCCGATTTCAGGCTGGCAACCTCGCGCCCCGTGTCGGCCATCGTCGCCTGCATCAACACCAGCTCTTGCTGAAATGCCGCCGCCATTGCCTGCGCGCCGCCAAGCGTGCCTTCTAGTGCCTCGACCTGTTCATCAAACCCGTCGCGGCCAAAAATATCAGCCATCATTCT